>CAZTTI010000437.1:0-2745 GCA_964615925.1 uncultured Solibacteraceae bacterium | reverse complement strand
CCCGACAGCTCCATGCTGATTCGCTTCACGAACGTTTCCCGCGCGTTCGGGGCGTTCGACGTGCTCCGCGACGTCACCTTCCAGATCGATCCGCGGCAGAAGGTCGGCCTCGTGGGCGCGAACGGCTCCGGCAAGACGACGCTGCTCCGGCTCGTCGAGCACCCCGATGAACGCGATCGCGGAGAGATCGCGAGGGCCGCGAACCTCCGGGTCGGACGGCTCGAACAGATCCCCGCCCTCGGCGGCCGGTCCGTGTACGAGATCGCCGTCGACGCTTTCGCCGACCTGATCCAAACCGAAGAACAGCTCCGATCGCTCGAAGGCGCCATTACGGAGCAGCCGGACGACGCCGGCCTCCTCGAGCGTTATGCCGCCGTCCAGCACGAGTTCGAATTCCGGGGCGGCTATGGCTACCGGGCGAGGACCGAAGCCGCCCTGTTCGGCCTCGGATTCGGGGCCGGTGATTTCCAACGCCGGGCCGACACGCTTTCCGGCGGCGAGAAGAACCGCCTGGCGCTGGCGCGGCTGCTGCTCTCCCACGTCGATCTCCTTCTCCTGGACGAACCCACCAACCACCTCGACATTCGGGCGATCGAGTGGCTCGAACACTTCCTGAGGGAGACCGAGCGCGCGGTCCTCGTCGTGTCCCACGACCGGTTTTTTCTCGACCGTGTGGCCACGCGGATCGTCGAGCTCGAGCGGGGTCAGGCCACCGAATACGCGGGAAACTACACCGCGTTCCTGAAGCAGAAGGAAGAACGCCGGGCGACGCTCGAAAAGGAGTGGCAGCGGCAACAGGAGTGGATTCAGAAGACCGAGGAGTTCATTCGCAAGAACATCGCGGGGCAGAAGACCAGGCAGGCCCAGGCGAGGCGGAACGCCCTCGAACGTCTGGAACGGATCGAACGGCCTCCGTCGCTCGACGAAACGGCGCGCTTTCGCTTTCGGGCCGGGGCACGCACGGGGCGCATTCTCCTCGCGACCCACGCGCTCGACGCCGGGTATCCGGGAAAGATCCTGATCCGGGGTCTTGACCTCGAAATCGAACGCGGGGAGCGCTGGGCGCTCGTCGGACCGAACGGCGCCGGAAAGACGACGCTGCTCCGGACGTTGACGCGGGATCTCGACGTTCTCGGAGGCGAGATCCACTGGGACGACCGGGTCGAGATCGGTTATTACGACCAGCAGCTCGCCGACCTGGCCGGGCCCACGGTTCTCGACGAGCTGCGCAGGGTGGACCAGAACTCCACCGACGGGGACCTGCGGTCTTTTCTCGCCCAATTCCAGTTCCGGGGGGACGACGTCTTCAAGCCGGTCGACCGGCTCAGCGGCGGGGAAAAATCCCGTCTGGTCCTGGCGCGCATCATCTTGGAAGCGCCGCCCCTGCTGGCGTTGGACGAACCGACCAACCATCTGGACATCCTCGCCAGGGACGCGCTCGAACGGGCACTATCCGAGTACCCGGGAACGATCCTGTTCGTGACGCACGATCGCCGGCTGGTCGAAAAGATCGCCTCGAACATTCTCTACATCGACGAAAAAGGACTGCGGAGGTTCGACCGTTTCGACGCGTTCGAGGCCTGGCTCGGAGAGTCGGTGGATGCGGGAGAGCCGGCCGTTCCCTCAGGCCCGCCACCGCCGCCCTTACGCAAGGAAGCCCCGCCGGCGCTGAGCAAGAACATGCGGGAGCGGATCGAGCAGGAGATGAAATCGATCGAGTCCCGGATCGAATTCCACGAATCGGAGGTCCGCAAGATCGAGCGGCAGTTCCAGGAATCTCCGTTCGACCTGGACTGGGACCAGGCGAACACACGCTATGCGAAGATCAAGCGGCGGGTCGAAGAACTCTACGAGCAGCTCGGGGAGCAGATGGAAAAGCTCGGATGACGGGCTTCAGCTCGTGATGTAGTTCTCCAGTTGGTGGATCAGGAATTGTTGGTGTTCGATCAGAGCCTTCACGAGGTCCCCGATGGAAACGACGCCGACGACGCGCCCGTCCAAGACGACCGGGAGGTGGCGGAAGCGTCCCCGTGTCATCAAGGACATTCCCTCGCGAACCGTCATGTCCGGTTTCCCATACGTGATCTTCCGCGTCATGACCTCGGCCACGGTGGTATGCCGTGATGCGCGCCCCTGCAGGATGATGCGGCGCGCGTAGTCCCGCTCGGAGAAAATGCCCTCCGGGAGGCCCGCGGAATCCTCCATCGCGAGCACGACGCCGATTCCCCGCTCGGCCATCAACGCGATGGCCTCGAAGACGGACGCTTGTGGCGGAACAGCCCAGATCTCGGAGCCTTTCTGTTCGATGATGTGTCGAAGTGCGGTTTCCATGGGCGCGCTCCTTCCCGGGTTGCCCCGGCGGCTTGGGGAACAAGCCTCATGTTACCGTCCGCTCCGCGAATGGAAAAGAAATCGCGACACGCTCGATTTTGATTGCATTCCTGAAAACTAACTACTAAGTACTTAGTATATGAAACACCCGAATCGATCCCTGCTGACTGAACAGGAACTCGAGATCATGAAAGTCGTCTGGGATCGCGGCCGGGCCACCGTCCGCGAAGTCTACGAGGAAATGCTCGGAAAACGGCAGATAGCCTACACGACGGTCATGACGATGATGGGCGTCCTGGAGAAGAAGGGCCATCTGCGGAAATCGACGAAAGAACGCGCCCACGTCTATCAACCCGTCCGCCCTAAGGGAAAGGTCGTCGGGGACATGGTTCAGGATTTCGTATCCCGGGTGTT
>CAZTTI010000436.1:0-3971 GCA_964615925.1 uncultured Solibacteraceae bacterium | reverse complement strand
ATAGTCCTGATTTTGATCCGAATCTCATTGAATCCTCCTGTCCGCGACGGAGTCCGGGATTGATGCCCAAGAGTCCGTCTTGCACTTGTAGATTCAAAATCCGGCGAGTTCGTTACGCGGAAAGCGACTACAACACGTCGTCGTGGAGCCAGGTGTTCCGATCGCGATCCCTCCGCCCGAGGAACGGAAAAGATGCGGCGATCGGCGCGGTGCGGACAAAAAGCAACGAAAGAGGGTGGGCTGAGGACCGGAGGTCAATCAAGAGAGCCTGCGCTGTAACGGCCGGAGAGCGGCCGGACTCTAGCTATTGTGCGTCCGTGACCGGCCGCCGTCCACCGGAGGCATCCGGCAACGAAACTCAAACGCGCAGGAGAAACAGAAATGAAACGTGCCGTACTTTCAGCCGAGCGTCCCGTGATCTCGGCGAGCACACTCAACAAAGACAGCGTTCGCAATAACCAGAATGAGGATCTGGGCAAGATTCACGACATCATGATCGACGTCGAGCACGGGCGCATCGCGTATGCGGTGCTCTCGTTCGGCGGCATCCTCGGCATGGGCGACAAGCTGTTCGCCATTCCGTGGCAATCCTTGCGGGTGGATCGTCAGAACGAGTGCATGGTCCTCGACATACCGAAGGAGCGATTGGAGAATGCGCCGGGATTCTCGCAGGACGACTGGCCCGACATGGCGGACCAGCGATGGGGAGGATCCATCTACGAGTACTACGAGCAAAAACCGTACTGGACCGTGGGTGAAGGACCCCGAACGAACCGGGCGAACTGACGCCTCTTTCGCCGTTCCGAGCGCGGCCGGAAGGTTTCCCGTCCCTTCCGGCCGCGACTCTGCCGCTCGGTGAGTTCACGGGCTATTCATGCGCACTCGTGCTTCGTCCGACGTTCCGGTCAACGATCATCCGTCCCAGGGCAGCGGTGCCCGGCCCGTCTGCGGGGCCTTGCGTGGCCCACGGCGGAGCCCCGTTCCCGCGCCCCTCTGATGGGTCAAGCCGTTCCCTGAAAGGGGACGCTTCAGTGTTCAGCGCGCGACACGCGCGGCGGTGACGCGGTCCACCAGCGCCGAGAATTCCTGACCGTTCATGGCTGTCCCTTCGAGGAAGAAGCGATATTGGCCGCCGACGAAGGGGTCGATTTCGATCTCGTAAGGGTTCGGCTGGTGGAGCTCCTTGATGTCCGCGAGCTGCCAGCGCCGGGAATCCTCGATCCGGTCGGTCGACTCATAGGCGATCATCTCGTCGTTGATGATCAGCCTGCCGTTGCAACTGCCCAGGCGATGGTTATGACGCGCCTGATAGGTCCTCTGTTCCGAATCGCTACCGGCGCTCCCGGACACGTCGGCAACGGAGGTTGTCCCGGCGGTCGTCTCATCGGTCATCCGCGACCAGTTCGTCAGCGTGGCCATTGTCCCTTCGACGAGACGGAAGCTGAACCGAGTTCGGTCCCCGGAACGATCCCGGATGGCCTGGCGTGTCTCGATAACGACGACGCCGGCATCGCTCGTAATGTCCTGAATCTCTCGGCGCGGGATGGCAAACGACGACCGGCTCTGCTCGTCGTCGATAAATACAAGATAGTCGCCGACCAGCACGATCTTGCCATCGACTGTCCCGAACGGAACGGACAACTCGACCTGATTCACTTCGACACGGGTTTGCGCCAGCAGTACGCCGCTTGCCGTCAGCAGAAGTGCCGCGAGCAAACAAAGTGTTGCCTTCATGTGTCTTTACCTCTCTTCCTGTAATTAGCTCCAGATTAGCTCCCACAAGTCTGTCAGGAGTGCCGTGTTATAGCTGTGCCGTTTTGCACAGGGTTAGCCGGTGCGGAATGCGCGCATCGGCTTGAGCCGTCCGTGCGCGGGCCGCACCGGGCACGGCCGATCCGTCGCGAGTCGCGCACCGCGAGTCTTGCCTGCGCCAGGCGACCGGCGGGAGAGAAGCGTAGCCAGCGAGGAGGCGGGGCCGCGAGAATTCAGCTCCGAAGTTCATGACATTGCGGATGCCGAGGCTTTCGTTTCAGTCGAAGGCCGTCCCGGAAACGGGGCGAGGTAGCCGGCGGCCGAGGGCAACCAGAGACCGCGGGCGACGGAATCTTATGAACCCATAGTACCGGTGAGGTGGGGAACCGCAGGGCGACGGAGGTGGTGGCGGCCACGGGACCCACTGGAGGGAGGGGGCGAACAACCCAACGCATCGGGTGAGGGAAACATGGCGATTCAATTCGCGAAAGTTGGCATGAGTTGGATCATGGGACGTTCTGGTCCCGGCCGATGGGCGACGCGGGCGCTTGAGATTCCTATCCGGATTGGCGCGGATCTGGAGCGCCTGGAAGAAACGTTTACGATTCCATCCCCCAACGCCGGACGGTCCGGCTCTCGATGGTCCGGAACACCAGGTTCTCGACCAGCAGTCCAAAGATGATGACGGTCAGCAGGCCCGCGAAGACGTTCGAGATGTTGAGCTGATTCTTGTGATCGTTGATGTACCAGCCCAGCCCTCCCGATCCGGAGCTGACGCCGAAGACCAGCTCGGCGGCGATCAGCGTGCGCCAGGCGAAGGCCCAGCCGACCTTGAGCCCGGTCAGGATGCTGGGGAATGCGCCGGGAAGCAGGATCCGGACGATATAGCCGAATCCGGAGAGCCCGTAGTTCTGGCCCACCATCCGCAGGGTCGGGCTGATGCCGCGGAATCCCGCGTGCGCGTTGAGCGCGACGGCCCAGACGACGGCGTGGATCAGAACGAAGATCACGCTGATCTCGCCGATGCCGAACCACACCAGCGCGAGCGGGAGCAGCGCGATCGCCGGTAGGGGATTGAACATGGACGACAGCAGTTCCAGAAGATCCCTCCCAATGCGCGTCACGCTGGCGACGCTGGTGAGGACTGCGGCCAGGAAGAGTCCGGCCGCGTACCCCTGGACGAGCAGCGCGATGGTGGCCACGGTCGCTCGGGGCAACTCTCCGGAACGGATCGATCCCGCGAGAGCGGCCAGTGTCGACGAGAATGTGGGAACGAGCAACGGGTTCGAGAGCCACCGCGCGTAAGCCTCCCAGATCGCGGCCAGAAGCACCAGGAGAGCGACCTTGCGGACAACGGGGTTCGCCCTGACGGATTGCCAGAAAGAAGCCCGCGCGGTGACGACGTCGAACGCCTCGCCCCTGGAGAGGTCGTAGAAGACGTCCGGCCGGTCGGATCCGCGCCCGTCAGTCATGCGTGCTCCCCCCGCCCCTTGCCGCCCCTTCGAACAGAAGGTCGTGGATGCGGGTCGAGAGCCGCGTGCCGCTGGCGTCTGCCACGTCCTCCCCCGGGGAGTTGATCTCCGCCCGTACGCGGCCGGGGAACGGGCTGAGCAGGAGGATGCGGTTCCCGACGCGAATGGCCTCGGAGATCGAGTGCGTGACGAACAGGATCGTCGATCGCGTTTCCTCCCAGAGCGCGAGCAGTTCGTCCTGCATCTGGGACCGGGTGAGGGCATCGAGTGCCGCGAACGGTTCATCCATCAGAAGAACCTTCGGCTCCATGGACAAAGCGCGCGCGATGGCCACGCGTTGTTTCATGCCGCCGGAAAGCGTGTGGGGGTAGCTGTCGGCGAACGCGGTCAGGTGGACCTTGGCGATGTAGTCCGTTGCCCGCTTCCCGGCTTCGCCGGCCGAGAGTCCCGCGCCCTCGGTGAGGGCAAACGTGATGTTGCCTTTCACGGTTTTCCAGGGGAGCAACTGATCGAACTCCTGGAAGACGAAGGCCCGATCGGGTCCTGGGGCATCGACCGGCCGGCCTCCGACGAGGATCCGGCCTTCCGTCGGGTTCATGAAGCCGCCGACGGCTTTGAGAATCGACGACTTTCCGCAGCCGGACGGTCCGAGAATGACGAACCGGTCGGAAGGCCGGACGCCGAAGTGGACGCGATAGGTTGCGGTGACCCGCGTCGGGCCGTTCGAATACTGGAGCGTGACCCCCT
>CAZTTI010000435.1:0-5736 GCA_964615925.1 uncultured Solibacteraceae bacterium | reverse complement strand
GCGAATCGCGGCTGGTGACGACAACTCTTTATCTCAACGATCGGTGGGAGGCATCGGACGGCGGCGAGCTTCGGATCTTCGCTCCCGGTGCCCCGCCGGTCGAGATCCTCCCGGTGGGCGGCACGCTCGTCGTCTTTCTCTCGCAGGATTTCGAGCACGAGGTCCGTCCGGCGCGGCGGGACCGGTGGAGCTGGACCGGGTGGTTTCGGCGTGCGCAGAGGACTCGGAATTAGTCAGAACTGGTACCGCATCCCCAGTTCGATCTCCCGGGGATTCTGCGCGCTCGTCGACCGGCCGAAGTTCGGCGAGGTCAGGACTCCCGAAGGCGTCCCCGGATTGAGGCGGTTGAACGCGTTCGTCATGTTTGCGAAGACGTTGACGTTTTGCGTGCCGTTCCGGAAGAAGAATGCTTTGGAGATGTTGAAGTCCACGCTGTAGAACGCCGGCCCGCGTTCGCTGTTCCGTTCGGTTCCGGCGGGCCGGTCGGAAACACGGCCGTCCCGGTTGTCGTCGCGTCCGGTCAGGATCGAATACCCGCGTCCGCTCTCCGCGGTGTAGCGCCCGAGGAGAAATATTCCCAGGGGAAGCTCGGCGTTCACCGTCGTCTGCCACTGATGCACCGGGAACGGCGCCCGTGCCCAGTCCGACCGCAGGTCGTAACTGTTCGACGGGATGCTGGCGTTGTTCGATGGGAAACTGTCGGCGAACGTGATGTTCGTCGTATACCGGGACTGGACGTTGAAGATGCTGAAGCGCTGCCGGTAGTTGAGGCGGAAGATGTGCTCCTCTTCCTCGCCGGTCGGTTCGAGGTTGAGGACCGATCCGCTCGTGGGATCCGGCCGGCAGGACTGAACGAAGTCGTTTTCTTCAGCCGGTGTGAGCCCGTCGGGGAGGAACGCGATGCAGGGAGGAAGGGGAGCGTTGATGTCCCGCAACTGGTGGCGGCGCAATTCTGTTCGCATGTGGTACGACGCGTTCACGAACAGGTTGGTGAAAAACGTCTTCTCCAACTGCAGGCCCGTGACGACCTCGTAGGGCGCTTCGAGATCGGCGCCGGTCACGCGGATCGAGGGAAAGGTCCCGACGACGCTGCCCGATCCGAGGGGATCGGGGACGAAGTCCGGTTGCGCAATGATGGTCTCGAACTGCCGCACGCCGTCGAGGCGCTCCTGTTGCTCGCGAACGTCGAGCCCGTAGGTGTGATGGAAGACGGCGGCCCCGCCGCGTAGCACCGTGGTGGGCGTCAGCCCCCAGGCAAAGGAGATTCTGGGCGCGACGTTGTCGTTGTCGTCCAGCGATGACTGGGTCAGATATCGCACCCCGAGCATCAGGGTGAACTCGGGCGTGAGTTCGATATCGTTCTGCGTGAAAAACGCCGTTTCGAGCTGGCTAGCCTCGAGCAGCGGGTCGCCGCTCTGGACGGTGTAGAGGATGGGCTCTTCCGCCGCGAAGCCGTCGAGACTCGAAAACGTGAACGTCCCGCCGAAGTTCTGGCGGACGTCGGACCGACGCGTGAGATAGACTCCGTCTGCTCCGGCTTTGAGCGTCCAGGTTTCGCCGATCCGGGTATACATGCCGCCGAACTCGTAGTTGCGGTGGACGGTCTCCGACGCGTTCTGGGCGCCGCCGCTGCTGAACGCGTCGAGGACGTTGATCTGGACGGAGTCGCTCACGGGAACGACGCTTTCGGTCTCGCTGTTGACGCCGAAGTTGTATTCGAACAATGCCCTGCCGGAGAGGACCGAGAAGTGCCGCGCGGAAAAGTTCCAGGCGTCTCCCTCGGTCGTATACGCCTGCTCGCGCAACGTGAACCCTCCGATGCCCTGGTTCTCGCCTTTCGAGGTGAAATATTCTCCGGAGAGATCGAGGGCGCTGAGCTCGCCGATCTGGACTGTGTTCGTCGTGGCGTAGGATCGGTTCGTCGTGGGACGGACGATGCCTTCTTCGAAAATGCCCCCGGGCAGTTGGGCATGGATCGTATCCACGTTCTCCGCCTCGTTCTGGAAGAAGAAGACGCGCGAGGTCAGGCGGTTCCGGATGACGGGACCGCTCACGTCGATCGAGAGCTGCCGCTCCTGGGAATCGGGCTTGTTGGAGGCAAACGGGTTTCGGGCATTCAGGGCGTCGTCCCGAAGCAGGAACTCCACGTTGCCGTGGAACGCACCGGCGCCGCCGCGCTGGATGACCTCGGTGCGCGAAGCGTTGCCGTTCGAGTTCCGGCCCAGCCGGTAGGAGTCGTCCTCGGCCGTATAGGGGTCGGCATGGATGCGGACGTATTGGGTCTGCGCGTCGCCGCCGTCATCCGACTCCGTCGCCAGGAGTCCGTCCAGGCCTCCGTCCGATACGTGGTCTTCCCACGTCGCCGCCTGATCCGGCGTCAGGTACTCTCCGATCCGGTCCAGAAACTCGCCCTGCATCCAGACGATGGCCGAGCGCATCTCGTCGGCCTCCTGCGCTTGCGTAGGGCCCGCGGTGAAGTCCTGGAGGTTGCCGAACAAGTCCTCCGACGCGCGCCGACGCTCGTCGATCATCAGGGCGATTTCGTTGTTCTGGACCGGGGTGAATTCGAGACCGGCCTCGTCGAGCACACGGTCGATCTCGTCCTTGAGGTCCTGGAGGGGATTGCTGGTCAGGAGTCCGGATTCCTGGGCCGGAGCGTGAACATGCGCAAAGAGCAGGAGCGATGCGACGAGTGCGATGATTCTCAAGAGATGCGGCCTCGTTGGGTAAAACTTCAAGTGTACGTGGCCGCTCTGGTTGAAATAAAGAGCACCGCGGTCCGAAACGCGTTCCCGTCTACCAATGAGGAGCGTCATGGGCTCGTCGCTCGGTCAATCCCTCGGGAGGTACCTGGGATTGATTCGAGGCCAGCTATCGTGATCGGCTCGCGAGCGACCGCTCTGCTGAATTCTGACGTGGGCGGGGGCAGGGAACGATCAGATCACTCCCGGGAGAGGTATTCCGCCAGCTTTTCGAACTCGAACGGGTTCCCCCACGCGAAGAACTCGCGCATGGCCACGGATTCCTCGCCGTCGTCGAATCCGAACATGCGGATCGTCACGCGTGTCCGCGACTCGTCGACAGAGTCGAGGTAGACGACGGACCACGTGTCCAGGATCGCGTTCGGGAACGGGAAGTCCGTCGGCGCGCGGAGGACGCGCGTCGCGAACATGCGGCCCGGGTCGAAGGCGAGCAACTCGCTCTCGATGACGGTGTCGTCGTCGAGGTTCGATGTAGCCTCGTAGCTGGTCCGGAAGGTTGCCCCGATCTCGAGAGTCATCCCGTCGGTTCGTCCCACCTGCCATTCTTCCATGCGTTCGCGCACCGTATACGCGTCCCAGACGACATCGATGGGCGCATCGAATACGACGGCGGCCTCGAGCGGTTCGACCGGAGTCTGCATGGCAATGGACATTGCCATGATCAGTGCCGTCATCGTGTGGACTCCCTCATAAACAAGAGTAGTTGCGTGGGGTACCTACTCCGGCGCCCGGGGTGACGACCCGCCCAGATAGATCTGTTCGCCGTTCGGGAACGTCATGTCCCGCCCGCTCGCCCGGTTCGACCCGTCGAGCGCGCGGTACCCGTCGACCAGGATCTCGGTGCCTTCGGGGAGCGTGTCCTGGGTGATGCCGGCCCGGAACAGCGTGTTCGGCGTGCCGCCTTCGATCATCCATCGTGTGACCGCACCATCTTCTTCGGTCACGTCGATGTGGAACCACGAATGGGGGTTGATCAGCTCGACCCGGACCACCACCCCGCGGAGTTCGATCGGCTTCTCGGCGTCGAACTCGGCTGAAAACGCGTGGTGGGCCCAGGCCGCCAGAGGAAAAGCCAGGGCGAGGGCCGCCATCAAGCCGAGCGTGGGTTTCATGAATCGTCGACACTTCATTGGCTGTCTCCATCGGCGTCTTCCGGTGGCTTGCGAAGGTGACCGTAGAGCACCTCTTCGGCGAACTCGGGACACTTGAACTCCATGAGCTGCGCGTTTTCCTCGACCCGCCGGTAGAGGGGCATCCGGATCGTCCAGGGCCGGGTGAACGTTTCGGGATCGTCGATCGTGGCTTCGTAGATCAAGGTGTCCGGGCTGCGCGGAGTGTATCGTTCGACGACACGCATGGCGCCGGAGTGAAAGTTGCCCGCCCGGTCGAACCAGGTCTGGTCGTTCTGGGACGTCACCTCGATCACCAACGTGTCGCCCTCCCACCCGCCGTTGGACCATCCCATCCAGCTCGGCGCGGGGGCGCGCGTCGGCTCGCCCATGTTCACCACGCGTACGGCCCCGGCGAACTGGTAGGCGAACATGATCACGTCCTGGCTCTGGATGATCTGGAACGGGTAGGGCATGTACGTCGCCCGCGGCACGCCCGGCATGTAACATTTCACCTCGGGGTCGAGATCGAGCCGGTTCCGGAAGTTCTCGTCGCGCTTGGCGAGCGCTTCGGGCCGGTACGGGATCGCCCCGCCTTCGACCACGCCCACGCCCGGAGGGATCGCATATTGCGCACCGAGTGCGGGGAGCACGGCGTGGTCTGCCGCGTGGGCTTCGAGGTTCCAGTTGGCCTCGTTCAGCGCCTGCCAGATACCGCTGAGGTCGGGACGGCCATCGGCGAGGCGGGAGGGTTCGTAAGGTTCCTGTGCGTGGGCTGTGAGCGAGCAGAAGAGGACAACAAGCGCCGCGCGCGACCATTTCATGGTTGACCCGCCGCCTCGCGTTCGGCCTGCCGCGCGCCGCGGAGGACTCCCGCCATGCCGTAGTTGCCTTCGTGACACGCGTATTCGTAGACCGCACCCTCGCTCTTTCGGACCGGGATCTCGACGGTCCACGGGATGTCCCACGTCGCAGGATCTTCGATCGTGAACTGGTAGATCAGCCGGTCCGCGTCGACGCGCCGGAACCGCTCGATCAGCTTGGCGCCGGGGCTGCTCCCCCGGAACGGGTTTTTTCCCGAGAGATTGGTCGTTTCCACGACGAGGGTGTCGCCTTCCCAGCGGCCGCGGGAGTCGCCTTTCCATTGCTGGACGTGATCGGGAAGGTGCGGCTGGTCGCTGGTCGGAATGATGCGGACTTCGTGTCCCATCTCGATGAGGATCGCGACGTATCCGGGACTCTGGACGATCTGGACGTTGTTGTTGTAGGCCGTCGGCGTCATTGGGGGACCGGCGCCCTGGAGGATGAGGCAGCGCTCGGGAAGCGGGCGGTTTTCCGGACCGTCGAATTCGTGCCCGAGATTCGCCTCGCGGCGCTCGGCCTGCCTCGCCCGGCCCTCGGCGTTCATGGGCGGAACCTGGCCGTCGGGGGGATCGATCACGAGCGAGGTTCGCAATGTCCAGACCAACGACTCCCCGCGGTCCCACCAGAAGTCGTTGTACGCGCGCTCGACGTCCCGCACGGAGGGACCGTCCCGGCGGTCCATGTCTCCGCGATCGAGGGTCGCGCGCAGGTACTCTTCCGCATCCTCGCGCGTGAAGAACTCCTGACCTTCGAGGTTGCCCGGCCGTTCGAACGGCGTCAGTGTCGAGAAATCCCAGGGTCCCTGGAGGTCGGGCGCACCGTGCGGCGTGAGGAGGCCGGACTGGCCATGGGCGACGCTGGACGCGGCCACCACGAAAACCAGGGTCAGGATTCGGCTCGTCATCGTCGGAAACTCCTTCGGTTCCACCAACGATACACAGCCCGGAAACCGCCGACAAACTTATTTGGCGGGATTCAACAGCCCCGCGAATAGAACCAGA
>CAZTTI010000434.1:0-3930 GCA_964615925.1 uncultured Solibacteraceae bacterium | reverse complement strand
GATGCCTTCGCGCGCCTCGATGCCGTGATCGAAGACCCGCCGATCTCCCAGTCGGGCGATCGGATCCGGATCGGGGATAACGGTCCGAACACCCGCAACGTCTGGATCAGCTACCATATCCGCGTTCCTGCACAAACCACGCTCCGGGCGACGACGGGTTCGGGACCGATCGAGATCCGCGGGATCGAAGGCGCGGTCGAATCCCAGACGGGTTCGGGCGGCATCAGCATCGAGTCGATCGCCGGCGACGTCCGTGCCGAGACCGGGAGCGGGCGCATCGACGCGCGCGACATCGGCGGCAGTTTCCGGGGCGGCACCGGGAGCGGCAGCGTCCAACTTTCCTTGATCGCACCCGGAGACGTCGAGGTCCGGACCGGTTCGGGCCGCATCGAGGTCGATGGCGTGGACGGAGCGTTGCGGGCCGGCTCGGGAAGCGGGTCCATCGAGGTATCGGGTCTCCCGTCCGGCCGCTGGGAAGTGACGACGGGCTCGGGGCGGGTCCGGCTCGAGGTTCCCCTCGACGCGGGCTTCGAGCTGGACGCCCATGCCAGCTCGGGCCGTGTGGAGCTGTCGTCCGAGTTCACGATCGATCGCGACGAGTTCGACGACGACGATTCCAGGGAGCGGCGATTGCGGGGAACCGTTGGAGCCGGCGGCCCGGTGGTGGAAGCGCGCACCAGCTCGGGTGGAATCCGGATCCTGCCTTCACGCTGAGGCGTCGCGCCCCGGACTTTTTCGAATTGTCCACCCCGGATTCTCTGGTACGCTCGCTGCCAGTCCCCATTCCTGACAGTTGAGGTGCTTTCGATGAGGATTCCGTCCGCCATTCTGGCCTTCACGCTTCTTTCCGGCCCAGCGCCCGCCCAGCAGCCCGGCGACGACTGGGTACGATACGGCGTCACTCCCGAGGAGACGCGGTACAGCCCGCTGGACCAGATCAACGAATCCAACGTGGCCGACCTCGGCCTCTCCTGGGCGCTCGACATCGGGCCGGGCGGAGGCAACCAGGAGGCCACGCCGCTCGAGGAGAACGGCGTCATCTACGGCATCACCAACTGGAGCGAGATCTTTGCCGTGGATGCCACGACGGGGGAAGAACTCTGGAGATGGGACCCGGAGGTCAACCGCGAGGCCGTGCAGCCGAAGATCTGCTGCGGCGTGGTTCAGCGCGGCATCGCGCTCTACGAAGACCTCGTCATCGCACCCATCATCGACGGCCGCCTCGAGGGAATCGACAAGGAAACCGGAAAGGTCGTTTGGGAAGCCCGTGTCGGATTTCCGCAGGAGTGGGCGACGATCACGATGGCGCCGCGAATTGCCGGGGACAAGGTCATCGTCGGGGTGAGCGGCGGCGATCGTCCGATGCGGGGGTATTTCGACGCCTACAACGCCCGCACGGGACATCGCGAGTGGCGGTTCTGGACCGTGCCCGGAAACCCGGCGGACGGATTCGAAAACGATGCCATGCAGATGGCGGCCGGGACCTGGGGCGGGGAATGGTGGCAATACGGGGGTGGCGGCGCCGTCTGGGACGGGATCGCCTATGACCCCGAGGAAAATCTTGTCTTCGCCGGAACCGGGAACGCCGAACCGTGGACCGAAGTGCACCGGGGCGCTCAGGGGCTCGACAACCTGTTCACCGGAGCCATCGTCGCCGTCGATGCCGACACCGGGGAATACCGGTGGCACTATCAGCCGACGCCGAACGACAACTGGGATTACGACAGCGTTCAGCAGATGATGCTCGTCGACCTGGAAATCGACGGGCGGATGCGCAAGACGCTGATGCAGGCCAACAAGAACGGCTTCTACTACGTGCTGGACCGGGTTTCCGGAGCCTTCATCTCCGCGACCCCTTTCGCCCGCATTACGTGGGCGGCCGGCGTCGACGAGGAAACGGGCCGCCCCATCGTCCATCCCGATTCGTTCTATGGGACCGAGGAATCGGTCGAGATCTCTCCGGGACCCGGCGGCGCGCACAACTGGTCGCCGATGTCGTGGAACCCTGCAACGGGTCTGGTCTACGTCCCGACGTCGACGGAAAGCAGCTTCACCTTCGCCGCGGTCGAGGAGTTCGTGCCGGAGCCCGGCCGGACGACGGGGACCGCGCGTCCCGCCCCGGAGGCCCCGGAGCGCGATATCGAACCGATCGGCCCCGAACCCATCAGCGACGGACGGCGGTCCGGCGCCCTGACGGCGATCGATCCGGTCGCCGGAGAGCTGGTCTGGCGCCGACCGGGCGGTGGCGGCATCGGGGGCGGAACCGCGTCCACGGCCGGGAATCTCGTGTTCCAGGTCGTGCCGTCGGGCGAGCTGCGGATCTATACGGCGGACACGGGGGAACTCTTGAAAGAGATCGACACGCTGCTGGGCGGCGGGATGGGCCCCCCGATCACCTATCTCGTCGATGGACGGCAATACGTCACGCTGATGGGTGGCGTCGGCGGCGAAAACGGCGCCGCTCCCCGCATGTTGACGTTCGCGCTCGGAAGCCGGATGGAGATTCCTGCGCCGGAGTCCGGTGAAGTTCCCGGGCTTGCGGAGCCCCAACCGGACAACTGAGTAGGATGAGTACGGGCACGTGCCCGTACTCGAAAACTCGCCGGATCACGCCATTCTAAGGTTAGACTGCTCGGGTCCTCTTGGTTGACCGGGTGGACGGAGGATCATGCCCAATAGCCGAGAACACGACCATTTAGTCTCCAGCAAGTTCCTCATCGAGATCGACGGTCTGACGGTGGCGGCCTTCAAATCCGTCAGTGGACTCGAGAGTGGGACCGAGGTCATCGAGTATCGGAACGGGAACGATCTTCACGTTCGCAAGCGCCCCGGGCGGACCACCTATGCGAACGTCGTGCTGAAACGTGGGGTGACGCACGGCAACACCGACCTGTGGAACTGGTATAAGGCCGTCCGGGACGGACAGGTCCAACGCCGGAGCGTTTCGATCATCGTGCTCGGAGACGACGGTTCCGAGAAGCTTCGTTACAATCTGTTCGAAGCGTGGCCGTGCCGGTGGAAGAGCCTCGAATTGTCCGGAACTTACCAGGAGTCGCTCGTCGAGGAGATCGAGCTTGCCGTCGAACGGCTCGAGCGCGGATAGGCCGGCTTTCTCGCGATGATGCGATGATCACCAGGGAAGCGGGCATCGCCGCGCGAATTCGGAAAATCTTCGGCGATAAGGCGCAGGTGATCGTCGGACCGCGAACCCCCTCCAGTGCCGCCTGGGTCAGGCCGGAGATCTACGTGCAGCTTGCCTGGTTCGACGACTGGGGAGAGGAGACGCGTGAAGGTGCGCGAACGGCGCGGCGTCCGCTTTCCGGTGAAACGGCCGGGGGAACGGCCGGTGAAACGGATGGATACGTCGAAGAGCGGCCCGGTCGAGTCGTTCTGGACCTGGAGGTCTGCTCGTCCGAATATTCGCACGTCCAGGGAATCCGCGAGACGCTCGTCGCGCCGATCCTGTCCCACCTCGAGACGCTCGAAGAGTTGAACGTGTCGGTGGGCGATGGCGGCCGAACGCGGATCGTCTTCCGCGATTTCCATCCCGTCCTCGACCACTTGTCGATCGCGCTTCATCCCGACGACGACGGCGTCTTCTATTCCGGAAAGATTCGATTCAACTTCGACGGCTTCATGCATGTGCGTGTCGTGAGTGAAGGCTCCGTCGATCGCAGGACATCGGTGCGCAAGAAGGCGAAAGTGGCGAAAAAGGGGAAGAGCAGGATCCGGAAGAAGAAGATCTGAGGCTTTCAGGATTCCAGGAAACGAACGAGCCTCGGTTCCAGTTGCGAACTGCCAGGAATCCGGAAATCCCTGAAGCCGCGCGACCATGGGGACGGTTAGGCGTGGCATCCCGTCGAAGTCTTGTCCCGGCGCTTCGTTCGCGATGCCCAGGCCGTCCACGCCGAGTTTCGTCCAAGCGCGTTT
>CAZTTI010000433.1:0-4724 GCA_964615925.1 uncultured Solibacteraceae bacterium | reverse complement strand
AGGTGCGGCAGAGCGATCGCCAGGCGTCCTCGGTGGGGGTGGTGTCGGCGAGGCCCTCACGCGAGCTGGCGGCCAGGATCAACAGCAGGTCCGCGCCGCCGTGGGCGGCCAGATAGGCAAGCGGCAGGTGCCAGGCATCTCCGCAGATCAGCATGGCCGACCGCATGTAGCCGGTATCGTACGGCGCGACGTCCCACCCCGAGCCGTAGTAGCGGCGCTCGTCGAATCGCCCGTACGTCGGCAGGTAGATCTTCCGGTGGAGGTGGGTGATCTCTCCCCCCGACAGGTGGACGGCACTGTTGTAGAACATCGATGTCGGCGTTTCTTCGATAAAGCCCAGGGCGATGTCCACGTTCTTCGACAACTCGCGCAACCGGTCCATCACCGGGCTGTCGAGCGTGACGGCGAGCGATGAGAAGCGGGCGTCGACGATGTATCCGGTCAGGGCCAGCTCGGGAAACACCAGCAGCCGGACGTTCTTGCGGAACGCCTCCTCGACGCGCGCCTCGATCAGCTCAAGGTTGTGCTCGAGGTCGCCACGCACACTGGGGATTTGCCCGATCGCGATGCGGAAACTGTTGTTCATCGAACGCTCGCCGTAGAGTCTGCCTCACCGGCTCGCGGAGGGCAACGGCTCCGTCGGTTTTCCCGTCTTTCCGTCGCTTCCCGTGATCCGCTCGCGGGAGGCGATCCCGAAAAGCCTCCCACCAACAGCCGGTGATGGCTCGCTGGATTGACGGAGGGTAATCGTGCTCCCAGGAGTGGCTGTCCTGAGCATGAGCGACACTGGAATCGATAAATTCAATTGCAAGTAGAGGTTGTAAACGGCCGGGGGTCCGTTTCCGGAACACTTTGGATGTTACCGCTTCTATGCAAAAATCTAGGATCAATGATGCGTGTCTTCCCGCGGATTCCCATGTACGCCGGGACCATGTGCGCGTTGCTGGCGATCGGCGCGTCCGTCGCGCACGCGCAGGCCCCCGCCGAACATCGGGCGATGCTCACGACCTACTGCTTCACGTGCCACAGCTCCGCCGCGAGGTTGGGCGACCTGGCGTTGGACAGTCTGGATCTCGACTCTCCGGCTGCCGACGCCGAGCTCTGGGAAAATGCGGTGCGCAAGCTTCGCGGGCGTCTGATGCCGCCTCCCGGAAATCCCCAGCCGGCCGGGACCGACATCGACCGGTTCGTCACGTGGATGGAGAACACGCTCGACGAGCAGGCCACCGGCCCCCGGGCCGGCTACGTGCCGATCCAGCGCCTGAACCGAACCGAATACGCCGCTTCGGTGAAGGCCCTGGTCGGTGTGGAGGTCGACGCGGCCGAACTCCTCCCGCAGGACGTCCAATTCGAGGGTTTCGACAACATCGCGGCGGTGCTCGGGCTTTCTCCGGCATTCCTCGACCAGTACTTCACCGCTGCGCGGCACGTGGCGGGACTCGCGATCGGGAACACGAAGCTGGCCAACGTGCGATACGCGGTTGCGGACTATCAATCCGGCGAATTGCCGCTGCCCCCGGGGACGCGGGAGGGCATTCGGTTCCGGCACCGGTTTCCGGCGGATGGGGACTACGAGATCAACATCCTCAGCCTCGAGTTGGGCCCCTACAACACGCCGCTCGAAAACCAGAGCACTCTCGTCATCATGATCGACGGGGAGATCGTCTTTGAGGAATCGGTCGGGGGTCCGGAAGACCTGGCCCTGGCCGATCAGAAGGGACCGGAGGGCCACGCGGAGATCATGTCGCGTTTCACGGAAATTCCGGTCCAGGTCGGCGCCGGCCTTCGCGACGTGGCGGTGACCTTCATCGCGCGGTCCAACGTCGAGTCCGACGAGAACATTTCCGACGGGTTCGCCGGCATCGGGGACCTGGGCTTCGGCGCTGGCAACGACCGTATGCCGGCGATCAGCGACGGGGTCCAGATCGTCGGGCCGTTCAATCCGACTGGAGTTTCGG
This sequence comes from uncultured Solibacteraceae bacterium, assembly GCA_964615925.1. Lineage (GTDB taxonomy): Bacteria > Acidobacteriota > Terriglobia > 20CM-2-55-15 > 20CM-2-55-15 > JAJEDW01. The sequence continues at coordinate 2,766 of CAZTTI010000433.1, read as the reverse complement.
AGACGGCCAGCCGGGCGCTCATCTTCGTCTGCGAACCTACGGCGATGGGTGAAACCGAGTGTGCGCGGGAAATTGCCGAAAACCTCGCGCACCGGGCGTTCCGCCGTCCCGTGACCGCGGACGACGTGGACAGCCTCATGCCGTTCTACGAAATGGGGCGGGCGGAGGGAGGCAACTTCGACTTCGGGATCGAGCAGATCGTGACGGCCGTCCTGGCCAGCCCCGGGTTCCTCTATCGTTCGATCCGTGGGGCGGCCAGCGATGCCGAAGCGGGCACGGTCCGGTTGACGGACCTCGAGCTCGCGTCCCGTCTGTCCTTTTTCCTGTGGAACGCCGGTCCCGACGACGAACTGCTGGCCCTGGCCGAGGCGGGCGAGTTGTCCGCGCCGGGTATTTTCGACGAGCAGGTCGCGCGCATGATGGCCGACCCCCAGGCCACGAGCCTCGTCACGAGCTTCGCGATGAAGTGGCTGGGCATCGACGACCTCGAGGCCGTCATCCCGGATCCCGATCTCTTTCCCGAGTTCGATTCCGAACTGCGGCGCGCATTCTCGAAAGAGGCCGAGGAGTTCCTGACGAGCGTTCTGTTGGGAAACCGGAGCGTCGTGGACCTGTTGACCGCCGACTATACCTATCTGAACGACCGGCTGGCGCGCCACTATGGGATTGAAGGAATCTACGGTTCACAGTTCCGTCGCGTCGAACTCGCCGGCCAGGAAAGGCGGGGCCTTCTGGGAAAGGGGGCCGTGCTGCTCCGGACCTCGTATGGCGACCGGACGTCTCCCGTTCTGAGGGGCGCGTGGGTGCTCGACACGCTGATGGGGACACCTCCGGCCCCGCCGCCGCCGAACGTGACCACGAACCTCGCCGAGGTGACGGGAGAACGGCCGCGGACGATCCGCGAACGGCTGGAGCAACACCGCCAGCAACGGGCCTGCATGCAGTGCCACGGCGTCATCGATCCGCCGGGGCTGCCGCTGGAGAACTTCGACGCGATCGGCCGGTGGCGGACGACGGACCGTCAGGCCGGCAATGCCGTCATCGACGCCAGCGCCGTTTTGCCAAACGGCGTCGCGATCGACGGTCCGGTGGAACTGCGGGAGGAGCTGGCCCGCCGACCGGCCATGTTTGCCGAGGCCCTGACCGAGAAGCTCTTGATGTACGCCGTCAACCGCGATCTCGAGTATTTCGACATGCCGCAAGTGCGGGCGGTTGTTCGCGACGCGGCGGCGGACAACTACACCTTGGCCTCGATCGTTAGGGGCATCGTCCGATCGGACGCGTTCCAGAAGCAGGGGAGGCCCGAATCCGCGGCGCTCGACTGAGGAGATCTTATGTTCATCACGAAGAAACACCTTTCACGAAGAACCGTGTTGAAGGGTGCCGGGGTGACCCTGGCCCTGCCGCTGCTGGACGCCATGGTGCCGGCGATGACGGCGCTCGCCCAGACGGCCGCGGAGCCGAAGCTGCGCGTCGGCTTCTTCTACATCCCGCACGGGGCGATTCTCGGCAACACCGCGCACGGGCCGGCGATGGATAAATGGACGCCCAGCGGCGCGGGCGCCGATTTCCAGCTCAGCCCCATCCTCTCTCCGCTCGAGCCGCACAAGCAGTACATGTCCTCGTTCTCGAACCTCGAGAACGCGGCCAGCGCGGGATCGGTCCACACGATCAACCCGGCGACATGGCTCAGCGCCACGCGACCGGATGGGACCGGAGCCAACCCGCACATGGCTCCGACGCTCGACCAGATCATTGCGCAGGAGATCGGCCAGGGGACGCCGCTGCCGTCGATGGAGGTCGCCGCGGAAACGACGGTGCAAAGTGCGGCGGGTGGCGGAGGGTCGTACACGACTCTCTCCTTCCGCGATGCGGAAACGCCGCTGCCGATGGAATACAACCCCCGGAAGATCTTCCTCCAGTTGTTCGGCGAAGGCGATACCCCCGAGGAGCGCGACTTTGTCGCGCGCCAGAGGCAGAGCGTACTGGACCATGTCATGGACCGTGCCCGCAGGCTCCAGTCCGAACTCGGACCGGAGGATCGGTCGATTCTGGACAGTTACCTCGCGACCGTCCGCGAGCTCGAACGCCGTGCGGAAAAGGCCAGCGAAACGGATCTTTCGACACTCGATATCCCGACCGCGCCGGTCGGCGAGCTGGGCGACTTCGCCGAGCAGGTCACGCTGATGTTCGACCTGATCGCGCTCGCATATCAGGCCGACCTGACCCGCGTCGTCTCCTACATCATGGTTGCGGAGGGAACGAACCGGACATACAACCATATCGGCGTTCCCGATGCCTTTCATCCTGTTTCCCACCATGCGAACGATCTGGAACGGATCAACAAGCTGGTCCGGATCCAGACCTGGCACGTGGAAAAATTCTCGGAGTTCGTCGCAAAGATGGCGGCGACGCCCGACGGAGAGGGCTCATTGCTCGACCACTCGATCTTCCTGTACGGATCGAACATGTCGAACAGCGACCTGCACAACAACTATCCCGTTCCCAACATCCTTGTCGGCGGCGGCAATGGCCGGATGAAACTCGGCGGACAACACATCGAGCTTCCGGAACGGACGCCGATCGCGAACCTGCACTTGACCGTCCTCGAGAAGGTCGGCATGGGCCGCGACAGCTTTGCCGACAGCACCGGCGTCATCACGGGCGTTTAGCAGGCGAATGACTCATCGACGACAGTTCATCAGGGGAGCCGTGGGAGCGCTGGCTGTTTGCGCGATGCCACGGGTTCTTGCGGCACAAGCAGGT
>CAZTTI010000432.1:0-7986 GCA_964615925.1 uncultured Solibacteraceae bacterium | reverse complement strand
CGCCGCCGGGAGGTGGGGGTGCTTCCCGATGGATTCCAGTACCGTGCGCGTCCAGGGGCCGCGTTTCGACGCCCGGTCGAGGCGTTCGAGCCGGGCCCGAAGCGTGTCGATTTCCTCGTCTGTGAGCCGGTCGTTGTCCCGGAGCGCGATCCGTGGGTCTTTCCCCGCGTAGCCGACCTCGATCCGGTAGATCGTACCCTCGGAGGGCAGGTCTTCGAGAATCGCCTCTCTCGTCCGATACCCGGCACGCCGCGCATCGGAATCGCCGATGCCGGTTTCGTCGATGGCGGCAACGTCGACAATCGACAGGACGCCGACGGCCGTCCGGAGGGTGCCTCCCCTACGAACCGTGGGCCGCTTCCAACGCCGGAACACCAGCGTGATCTTGCCGGTCCGGATCTTCTCGAGAGTGGCTTGCCGGATCAACACGGCCGCCTCATGCGGTCTTGGTATGTTCGTGGACGAAGGTCCAGATCGCGTCCAGGTCGAGTCCGTCCCGCTGGGCTTGGGAAAGCGGATGATCGGTCGGTTCGAGAAAGGCCAGATCGGGAACTCCGTCGTGCTCCTGGCCGCAACAGGAACAGAGGTAGCTCATGACCTCTTGAGCAGCTTCTTGGCGTTCTTGGAATAGATCTTCTGCTTCTGTTCGGAGTTCAGCCCGAGTTGTTCGATGCCCTGGATCGTCTCGCGCGCGTAGAGCCCGGGCGACGGTTCGAACGGCATGTCCGAGGCGAACAGGATACGGTCGACCCCGAAGAAGTCGAGCCCGCACCGCATGCCCGCGATCCCACCGAAAAGCGCCGTGTCGGCATAGAAGCTTCGAAAATAATCGATCGGGCGCTTCTTCATCGATTCGAGGAGGGCAAAGTAGTTCTCGTCCGAGGTTCGCGTGCCGAGCTGGTCCCAGCCGTAGCCGACACGCCCGGTGAAGTAGGGGATCATCGCGCCCATGTGGTGGGTCACGATCTTAATGTTCGGATGCCGGTCGAATAGGCCCGTGAACACGAAACGCGCCATTGCGACGCTGGTCTCGTACGGCCACCCGAACGTCCACCAGATCTCATAGAGCGATTGGTCCTCGGTCTGGTAGTCCGCAAAGCCGGCGTCGCGCGACGGGTGGAGCCAGATGACCTTGTCGCGTTTCGCGATCTCGTCGAAAATCGGCTGGAACTCGGGAAGGTCGAGCGGCTTGCCGCCGACGTTCGAGTGCAGCTGGACTCCCGCGGCACCCAGATCGTCGCACGCCCGGATCAACTCGCTGACGGCCGCATCCGGGTTGTTCATGGGCAACGCCGCGCCAAACGCGATGAAGCGGTCTTGTTTCTCGACGAGTTCCGCGAGGCCGTCGTTGGCCTCCCGGGCGAGATCCGGGGCCTTGTCCGGACCTCCGAGGACTTCCAGCGGCGGCATCGGCATCGTCAGGACCTGCACGTAGTTGCCGAACTCGTCCAGGGCCTTCAGCCGGGCGTCGAGGTCCGCGATCGTCCGGATGTTCTGAACCCGCTTACCCATGTCCCGGCCGCGATCGCCGATGTCGATGTACTTGTCGTAGAACGCCTTCGGGAAGAAGTGGTTGAAGAAATCGATCTTGATGGTCACCGGTCGCTCCTCGCAATGGCCTTGGTCTACCGAGCCGTCGGCGGACGTTGTCCGAAGGGTCTGTAATGCCGGATCAACACGGGCGCGAGGAGCAACGCTCCGATCAGGTCCGTGACGAGGCCGGCATGGATAAGCACGACGGCGGCTCCGAACAGCGAAGCCCGCTCGATCCAGAAAAGGGGCATGCGGATATGCCCCGCGACCGCTGCCCCGAGGGCGACGACTCCGACGGTTCCCGTGGCCGCCGCGATCAGGATCTCCTCGGTGGACCCGACCATCAGCAACGCCGGATTGAGTGCGAACATGAACGGCAACAGATATCCCGAAAGCGAGAACATCCACGCGGTAAAGCCGGTTCTCATGATATCCGAACCCGCGATCATGGCGGCGGCATATGCCGCAAGCGCACTTGGCGGCGTGACCATCGACATCATCCCGAAATACAGGATGAACATGTGGGCCGCCAGCGGCTCGACCCCCATGTCGACCAAGGCCGGGGCGGCGAGCGTGGCCAACAGGATGTAGCAGACCGTGGTCGGCAGGCCCATCCCCAGGACGACGGAAGAAAACATGACCAGCGCCAGGCCGATATAGATGTTCCCGGCGGACAGCTCGAGCACCATGGGCGTGAATCGCGAACCGAGCGCCGTCATCAGGATGAGGCCGATGACGATGCCCACACACGCCGTGGCCGCGCACAGCGACACGGCGTCCTTGCCGGACTTCACCAGGGCGTCCAGCACGCGGCCCGGCGTCATCCGGCGATCGCGCACGAAGAGGCTGGCCCCGAAGGCGGTGACGATGGCGTAAGAGACCGCGCGGGTTGTCGTGAAGCCTGCGACCAGAAAGCCCACCAGGCATCCCACGGGGATCACGAAGAGATAGAGCTCCTGACGCCGGAGGATGCCGGCGATCTCGGATCGGCCGGCTCCGATTCCGCCGAGGTTGTGTCCGACCGCGTAGAAGTGGATCGTCGTGAAGAGCGCGAGGTAGTAGAGGATGGCCGGAATCAAGGCGGCCGCGACGATCTCGAGGTAGGGGACTCCGAGGAACTCGACCATCATGAACGCGGCGGCGCCCATGACGGGCGGCATGAGCTGCCCGCCGGTCGACGCCACCGCTTCGACAGCGGCCGCCACGTGGGCCTGGAATCCCGACTTCTTCATCATCGGGATCGTGAACGACCCGGCGGTCACGACGTTGGCGACCGCGCTGCCGTTAACCATCCCGAACACGGCGCTCGAGACCACGGCCACCTTCGCGGGGCCCCCGCGGTATCGTCCGAGCAAGGCCTCGGCGAGGTCGATCGCGAACGCGAGGCCGCCGATGGAGTCCAGGACGACGCCGAACAGGACGAAGGGGAAGACGTATTGAAACATCACCTGGATCGGGATCCCGAAGATGCCTTCCATCGTGAGGAACGACTGCGTGATGATGCGGTTGATCCCGTACCCGGCGTGCCCGCCCAGCGCCGTGGGGAGGGCATCGCCGGCAGTCGCGTACAGGAGGAAGAACAGGGCGATCAGCGGCAGGGCCCAGCCGACGAGCTTTTTCGTGGCGATGAGCACGAGGACCGTTCCCCCGGCGCCGACGATCAGGTCGGTCTGGGTCGGCGTCCCCATTCGCTGGATGAGGCCGTCGTATTCGTATACGACGTACGCGCACGTCGCCGCTCCGGCCAGAGCGAAAACGTAGTCGAGGATCCGGGAAAACTTCGATGGCGGTTCCGGCTTCGAGTACCGGGGAATCAGGAAGGCCAGAGCCAGGGGAAAAGCCAGGAAGATGGCGCGCTGTTCCCACGGGGCGAAGAACAGGAAGTTGACCTCGATGATCGAAAATGCGGCAAAAGCCGCCGCCAGCAGTTTAATGAAGCCCGTCGGGCCCGGCGATGGCTCGTTCGCGGTGGGAGAAATGGAATCGCTGGCCACGAGGGACGCGGGGGTTAGTTGGCGAGCGAGCCGGGCAGGATGCCGATCTCTTCGAAATACCGCCGCGCACCCTCGTGGTAGGGGATGCCGATGTCCATCGCGGCGCGTTCGGGCGTGATCTCCCGCCCCGCCGGGTGCATCCCGGCGATCGCGTCCCGGTTCTCGTACAAGGTCTTGGCGACGAGATACACCATGTCCGGATCGGCGTCGTCGCGGACGAGGAGCTGGGCCGTTCCCGAGTCGGCGGCGACGAGATCGCCCTCCTGCCCGTCATAGGTGCCGTCGGGAATGATGAACGGGCGGATGAAGGGATATTCGGCCGTCACGGCTTCGATCGCGGCGCGATCGTAGCTGAAGAACTTCAGGTCGTTGGTCGCCGTACCCGAAAGGATCGTGGAGTGCGGGACGCTCCCGCCGACGGAAACGGCATCGACGGACCGGTCGGTCAGCAGATCCATGGCCGACGCCTGGGTTTCGTAGATTTTCTGAAAACTGTCGTAGGGCAGCCCGTTCGCTTCGAAGATCGGACGCATGAAGTAGTCCCACCCGCCTCCGGCCGGGCCTACCGAAACGCGCCGTCCGGAAAGGTCCGGGATCGATTCGAAACCGCTGGACGCGAGCGCGACGACGACGGCGATCGAACTCTGGAGGGAGATGACGGCGCGGACGGGGAATTCCTTCTCGAAGCTTTCGGCGCCCCGGATCGCCGGGAACGTGATCGCGGCGTTGGAAAGGCCGAAATCGATCTGGCCGCTGTCGAGCATCCGGATGTTCTGGTTGGAGCCGCTGCTGGTTTCCGCGGTCGCGACGACGCCGGGCAGGTTGTCGCTCAAGACGCTGGCCAGCGCTAACCCCATCGGGTGGTAACTCCCTCCCACGCTGGCGGTCGCGATCTGGATCCGGGCCGGAACCTGCACGCCGCCGACGTCGACGGTGGGTCCGCGAGAAGACTCCGTTCCGGCGCATGCCACGACGGACAATCCGGTCAGGAGGACGGCGAACAACGGCCGGAGCGCTCCGGAGGATGAAAATCGGTTGGCGGGATTGCCGCGTCTTGCCATGTTCATGAATGGGGGTCCCTTGAAAAGTCAGCGAAAAGGTGCGTGGCCGTACTCTAAAGCCAACAAGGCGGCTGAGGCAAGGGCAGCCGGACTACTCGGGAAGGATGATGAGGCGCCGCGGCGTGCCGCGTGTGTCCCCCGATCCCGCGCCCGGGGTATAGCGTACCAGGACCCGGCGGGGTCGCCCGAACGGGCCGCACTCGATCGTGTCGCGAATTTCCGGGTCGAGGCTGACGACTTCCAGCGTCCCCGGGGGGACGGGGGAGAGCCGGAGCGGGCCGTCTTCCTCCGGATCGATTGTGACGTGAACTCCATCCGGCCCGCATTCCAGCCCGAGGAGCTTACCCGAAACGTCGATCCCCATGTCGTCCCCAAAGGCCGGATCGGCTGCGATCGCCTCTTCCAGGTAACGGCGGGAGTCCGTCGTCCGGCCAACGCGCGTCAGGAGATCGCTGAGGTGGTAGAGCGCTTCCGAGGGGGAAAGCGTCCTCGACTCCCAGTCGTCTCCGATCACGATTCGGCGACCGAGGCCGTAATCGACGATGGGAAACGTGAGGGCGTCTTTCGTATACACGGCGAGTTCCCCGAGCATCGCTTCGAAGTCCGTGTGGAAAGCGGCTTGGAACCGGGCCGCGAGGCCGAGGCCTTCTTTCTCCAGACGGATGAACTCCCAGAGCTGGGCCTTGCCGCCCGGGCGCTTGAGGAGCAGGTAGTGGGTCAGGGCCCAGGACTGGGCGTAGAAGAGGGCCTGGCCGGGGCCCCTGTAGTAGGAGGAATCCTGGTCGACGTTCAGCAGAACGTCCAACCCGATCAGGGCGCTTTCCCGGAGCGTCGTCAGGTTGGAGTGAACCGGCAGACCCGTTCGGACCACCCGTCCTCCCTCCCGCACCTGGAGCGTCGAATAGAACTCGGCGAGGCCTTCCTCGAGCCAGAGCGGCCGCGGAGGGCGGCCGACGGAAACGCGATGGCTGTATTCATGGTAGACGGATCGTTCCGCTCCGTCTTCGGTCGTCAGAACCATATAGCTGTCTTCACTGGTGCCGAGGAACAGTCCCCCGACGCTGAGGGGCTGACCGTCGGCGTCCACGGGCTTGAACGGGGTGAAGGAGCGGTCGTCGGCGAAAACGACGACCGTCGTCGGTTCGTCCATTCCATTTTCGGCCGGGCTCTCGATGCTCAGGTACCCGGCCCGGAACTCCTCGAGGCGGCGCGCAACGCCACGCATCGCGTCCTCGTCCGCGTCGCCGATCAGGTAGAAGTGGTCGGTGCGCAGGGATCGCCAGTTCTCGAAGGTTTGTTCGGCCAGGACGTCTCCCCCACCCGGCCACACCGTCAAGATCAGAGCAAGGAACAGGAATTGTCGTTCACACACGGTTGGGTCTCCGTACTCCTGTTCTTTCCTATCGGCGCGAAACGCGACCCGCGATAGGCTGGAACTCCTGCGATTCGCTTGACTTGCCGCCCGGTGGGATATAGCTTCGTGGAGCATCAGAGAACCAATCGGAGGAGAATTCCGTGCGATCTTTCCCAGTTGCCGTCTTCGTGTTGTCCGTCGTCTTGTTCGTGTCTTCGCCCGCGCGTGCGCAGGGCCTCGGCACGCAGTTCCCGGAAGATCTGGCCGCGCGCCGCGTCCAGCCGCCCCCACCCGCTTTCGTCGAGCCGCCGCGCAGCGCCGACGGACGCGTGCTGCTCGGTCCCCCGGAGGGAGAAACCGGGATCTGGGTGGGACGCGGAGGGCTCGACGTGACCAGCCATGACGAGGTGCCGTATCAGGACTGGGCCCGAGACGTCGTCGCGTATCGACGCTCGAGCCCGCTCGAGCCGCACACGCGGTGCAAGCCCTCCGGCGGACCGCGCCAGTGGCTGACACCTTACGGTGCCGAGATCGTCGAGATCCCTGAGCTCGAACAGATCTTCATCTTCGACATCGGCGGGCCGCACACGTACCGCACGATCTACATGGACGGACGCGAACACCCGGATGATCTGATGCCCAGCTATTACGGCCACAGCGTCGGCCGTTGGGAGGGCGACACGCTGGTGATCGATTCGGTGGGGTACAACGAACGGTTCTGGATGGACCGCGGGCAGAGCCCCCACACCGAAGATCTGCACATGGTCGAACGCCTCACCCGCACCGGGCTGAACGACATGACCTATGAGATCACGATCGAGGACCCCAACGTCTACACCGCGCCGTGGACGGCGACGTTGGAGATGCGGTGGATCGCCGGTGAGGAACTCTTCGAATACATCTGCCAGGACAACAACATGGCGACCGATATCATGATCGGCGCCGGGAGCGACGTCGACCGGAGCCGGATCGTCCCCTGATCGCCGGGTCGCGCCGTCCCAATAGGCTTGTTCCCGGAAAGGACAGAAGTTACGATCGAAGGGTGATTCCACGCTTGGCATTGCTGGTGATCGTGATCTTCGGGCCGGGCCTCCGGAGGGCGGACGCCCAGACGGCCGAAGAGCGTCGTGCCGAAGCGCAGGCGGAAGCCTCCCGCCGCGAAATCACCAGCTTCGTCGGAACGAGCTTCTGGGAGACGGCGGCCGGTCGACGGCATCTTGCCGAGATGCGGCGTCGGGAGTTCCGGGAGGCCATGGACCGCTTCGCCGAACTGGGGACCGAGTCCTGGGAGACGCGTTTCGACCAGCGGCGGCAGCGGGTAGTCCTGGCCGACAACGGTCAGGCCGAGGATCTGGAGGATGCCGTCGCCGATATCGTGTCCTTCATCGAGCGGGAATACCGCCTGGAGCAGGCCGAGATCGCTCCTCCACCGGTCGACGGCACGATTCCCGAACGCGTGGAAGCTCTCCAGGCGATCGTTCGGCAAGTCCTTCCCGGGATCGGGAACATCGTCGGAGGCGACCTCCTCGACGCGATGAAGTTCATCGAGGTGCGCGAGTCCCTGGCCCGCATTGACGTCCTGGCACGCAGTCTTCGCGACTGAGTCGGTTTCGTCGCGCGGGAATCCTCCCCTCCCGCTAGACTTCGCCCACATCCGCGGATACTCTTTCGCCTGTCATCAACTATGGTCGAAAGCGAAACGAGAGGGAGGGCTGGGCACATGGGATGGGTGTTCTTCGTGGCGGGAGCGATATTGTCGTGGGGTGCGTAAGGAGCGCTGCTCCATCAGGGACAGACACAGTTGGGCAATCCCCTCAAGGCGCTCCTTTGTGTCGGTGTGGCGTATATCCTGATCGGCGTGCTCGTGCCGGCGGCCGCCCTCGGCAGCCAGGGTCAGCTTTCCGGGTTCAATGCGGGCGGCACGACGAGCGCGACCGTCGCCGGCGCGCTCGGAGCGATCGGAGCGGTCTGTCTCATCTGGGCTTTCCGGTCGGGAGGTCTTCCGGTTTATGTCATGCCGCTGGTCTTCGGCGGCGCGCCCATC
>CAZTTI010000431.1:0-2526 GCA_964615925.1 uncultured Solibacteraceae bacterium | reverse complement strand
TGAGCGGATCCACACCGTTCCTGCAAGAAACCGAAGCTATTGGAATCCACGTTGCCCAAGGCTCGTCTGGTTTCAGAGTCTTTGGCAATGGGCGCTCTGAAGGCATCACGGGAACCTGCGGATTGAGATCGAACCAGACGTGTGTGATCACAAGCTCGCGGCTGCGAGATGTATTCGTAATGTTAACGAAATAGTGCTCCGCCCGGTTGTTCTCGAAAAAGGCCCGGTGTACGGTGACGCGCAATGACCGCCTGTCAGCGCCCGCACGCCATAGGTCGGTTGGCGATAAGAACTTCAGGAACGCAATCCATTCCATGTGAATAGTGTGGTCCTAGCAGCGACGGCCATGTACTTCTATGGGGTATACGTGTTCGCGGCATCTTCGTAAAGCTGAGTCATGATATCCGCGATCATGTCCGCGCTGTCGGCGGGAAGTCGAGTTTCGAGCTGTTCGACAGATTCGGGGAGTTCTTCAATGATCAGGCTCTGCCCCTCTGCAGCGCCCCAGAGCCAGGTGACTCGATCCCCATCCTCCCACTCTTGCCACACGCGGCCGTAGTCGAAGTGAGAATGTGCGATCGCGGCCGATGAGAAGAGGACGACTCCGCTTGCGAGCGGATACATCCGTCTGATCATCACGGCAGTTCCTCCTACGATCGATCGTTTAGCATCTCGAAATGCGCAGAGTTGCGAAAGCTCTGGTCGGCATAACGGGTACGGTAAGTATGCAGTTCCGTATACTCCGGTCCGAAAAGCCAACTTCAGGCGGCTTGATTCTCCTGTGCGCTCAGCAACATGTCAAGAATTCGGCATGGTCTGTGCGGACCGGAATATCGAGTTCCGGTTCGTTCGGGTATACCTGACCGGAAGGCCCAGAGCCGGGGAGGCCGTCGACCGGACTGCGGAATGGTCGTCTCGATCTTCTGATCCGTCGTCCCTCGTCCAACGCCACCGGCGCCTGATGGCGCCGGTGGCCCTTCAGCATCCCCACGGCGAGACCCGGCACCACCACATCGTCATCCGGCTGGACAAGACCTGGAACTCCGGCATCGTCGTGAACCCCAGAGCGAGCAACAGCAAAACCACCGCCAATATCGCCATGATGACACCTTGCGCTCCCTGGGCACTCCGCCGTCCGGAGAAGGCGATGGCCAGCCCCACGACAATGACCAGGATCGCGAACCAGGGGCCTCCCCAGAATGCACCGAAAGGAACGCCGATCACACGCACGGGGCGGGAGATGATGGACACGAGGAAGAACATTCCGAAGAACAGCAGAACGAAGGGTAGCCAGCTTCCCGGATCGTTGGCATGCCGCTGCCAGTAGCGCTGCTGGACCCGCCAGTGGCGCTTCCACTTCTCGCTCGACGGCCCCGTGGTCATGTCGTCGAATTTGGACTTGGCCTGGTTGATCACGTCCTGGGCGTTGAACGGCGCGCCATAGGCGGCGGCTTTTTCCTCGGGCGTCCGGGCTTCGGGAACCACTATCAGCAGCAGGATGTAGACCGCACCCACCGTCCCTCCGGTGAGGGCCAGCAGGACGACCGAGATCACGCGCACGATGGTGGGGTCCAGACCGAAATACGCGGCGAGGCCGGCACACACGCCTTCAATCATGGCTTCGTCTTTGAGGCGGTACAGGCGACGGGGCCCCGACGGTGGGAACTCACGATCCGATGCCCGTGCGCCCGACCAGGCGCCGCCGGTCGTTTCATCGGTTCCCAACCCGGAATCGACCGGTCCCATCTCGGCGAGGGCTTCGCGGACCTCTCCGGCGTTCACGACGGTCTTGTCCCGCCCAAGGAATCGGCGAAGCTTTTCGGCGAGAGCCTGCTCGATGTCCGAAATGATTTCGTTGATGTCGGGGTTCGGAGCCAGATTCCCGGCCGCCTTCCGGAGATAGTCGTCGATGAGGGCGTAAGCGTCTTCGTCGACCTGGTACGCGTTGCCGTTCAGGTTGATCGTCACGACTTTTTGCATGTCACTGTCCCACTTCGTTGATGGTCTCGTTGATCTGTTTCCAGTAGGTGTTCAAGTCCTGGAGCTGGCTCCGGCCGCCGGGAGTGAGCTTGTAGTACTTGCGCGGCGGGCCCGAGTCCGATTCTTTCCACTCGTAGTCGACCAGGCCTTCGCGGCGCAGCTTGCTCAGCAGGGGATAAAGCGTTCCCTCGCGGGTGGCAAACTCCGTGGATTCGAGGCGCTTGAGGATGTCCGCGGCGTAGACCTTCTCGCCTGCGATGATCTTCAGGATGAGAAACTCGAGCAGCCCCTTGCGGATCGGGCCGAATCGTTCGTTCGTGGACATGGCGATATGAAGCTACCTTGTCGTGACAAGGTAGCTGATCATCTCAAGCATGTCAAGCCCCAAGGGCTTCCCGGGCCTCCCGGGATTGTCCCCCGCCGGGCATCGGCCCTATACTGGGCGCCGGTTCGCGCTTTGGTTTGCGGGACCAGACACCACCAAGAGAGGAGTCAACGATGGAAGTTCCCGACAAGCCGGAATGCGTGCGCTGCGGCTCGAGCCAC
>CAZTTI010000430.1:0-5615 GCA_964615925.1 uncultured Solibacteraceae bacterium | reverse complement strand
CCTCCACCAGGGCCAGATCTGCATGGCCAGCGGACGCATTCTGGTTCACGAGAAAATCGCCGAACCGCTGACGGCCCGGATGGTGGAGAAGGCCACCGATCTCCCGGTGGGCGATCCGGCGAAGGGCAATGTCGCCCTCGGTCCCCTGATCAATCAAAGACAAAGGGACCGGGTCCACGCCATCGTCGAGGAAGCCGTCAACGCCGGCGCAAAGATCGAGGCCGGCGGGACGTACGATGGGCTCTACTACAAGCCGACGGTCCTTTCCGGTGTGAAGCCCCACATGCGGGCTTTTCGCGAGGAGGTCTTCGGTCCGGTCGCCAACATCGTGACGTTCGCACGCGACGACGAAGCCGTCGAACTCGCCAACGACACCGAATACGGCCTCTCCGCCGCCGTGATCTCGAAGTCCATCGGCCGGGCCATGGCCATCGCCGAACGCCTCAAGGCCGGCCTGGTCCACGTCAACGACCAGACCGTCAACGACGAGGTCGTCAACCCCTTCGGGGGAACCGGAGTTTCGGGCAACCACACCAGCATGGGCGGACCCGCCGACGTCGGCGAATACACCCAGTGGCGTTGGATGACGGTGAAAGACGCGCCGCCGCCATATCCATTCTGAATAGTCAGAACCCGCCCATGATCCGCGACCGCAATGCCTCGACGCTCCCGGCTTCTCCGACGAACAGGTCCGAGGGAAACACCCGGTACGCGAGCATGGCGTCGCGAATCGGAGTCCCCAGGTTGTAGTTGAAGCCGATTCCGGCCAGGTACTGCAGCCGGAGGTTGCCGTCCGTATTGATCTCGGCCCCGGCCACCCAGGGAACGAGATCCGGACCACGCCCGGAATACGTGGCGAGCAGGTCGAGGACGGAGGCGTAGCCGACCTCGACGAGGGACTCCTCGACGGCCGAATACGCGGGGCCGGAGACCTTCTCCTGCCAGGCGTCGATGTCGATCGGCGTTTCCTCGAGCCGGCCCACCATGACCATGTCGTAGCCGCGGCCCGTCAGGTCGTCGTTCCGCCAGAGTGTTCCGTTCGGAAACACATCGAGGAACGTCCGGACCACGCTCCGGACCGACTCCTCGGTGCTCTCGTAGAGCGGCACCCACTGGGTCACGACGCCGCCCGGATTGAGGCGGGCACGCACGTGCTCGAAATATTCCCGCGTGTAGAGCGTGGCCGCGCCGGCGACCCAGGGGTGGATAGGGTCGGAGGTGATGACGTCGAACGTTTCGCGAGTCGTCAGGACGTAGTGACGGGCGTCGTCGTAGACGATCTCGACCTTCGGGTCGTTCCGGACGTCGTTGTTCACGTCGCTGAAATACGTCGCCACGACCTCGGGAATGAGAGGCTCGAGTTCGCAAACGACCAGGCGTTCGACGGTAGGATGAAGGCTGAGCGCGCCGGCGGTGACGCCGGACCCGAAGCCCACCACGAGGACGCTCTCTGGGCCGTCCTCGTGCATGAGGCCCGTCAGGTGGCCGAGCAGGCGCTGGAGACGCATGTCCTGGGGTTCGGTCGACGCTTCGACCTTGCCGCTGACGTGGAAATTCCGCCAGCCGTTGAAGTCTTCGGTCACCGCCACGAAGGCATGGATTCCCTCCCCGACGAACAGCGCGCGCGGCTCACCCTGCCACGGAAGCTGGCGCCCCCAGGCCACGAGTCCGGCCGGGATGGAGCCGATGCGGGTGGCCGTCCAAAACGCGGCAACGACGAGCAGTCCGAAGCTGATCGTTCGAAGCGTCATCGGAGCCGCCCGGAGAAGGGGCGCCATAACGACGCTCGCCGAGGTCAACGCGGCGAGAATGAGAAGGATCACGGCGCCGTCGGTGCCCACGAGGGGAATGGAGAACAACCCGAGACCCGCGCCACCGATAGCGCCAAAGGTATTCGCCGCGTAGACACGTCCAACGGTCTGGCCCGGGTCGTCGCCGGGGCGCACCGCCGCCGCGACGGCCAGCGGAAAGCTCGCGCCCCAGAGGACGGTGCTCGGCAACATCGCGGCCAGCGCACGCGCGAAGTCGATCTGGAAGTTGAACCACGGGCTTCGCGCGAGTGCAGGATCGACGGGCCAATAGGGAAGCTGCGATCCTACCATCCACGCCCCGTAGGCGATGGTGAACGCGAGGAACATCTGGGTCCAGCCCAGGGCCGCTCGCGCGTTCGGCGTCGTTCGGGCGATGGTCGAACCGACCGCGGTACCGATACCGAGCCCCGCGAGGAACACGGCGAGGATGATGGAAAACGCGTACGTTGTCGCGCCGAACACGAGCGAGAGGATCCGTGTCCAGACGACCTCGGCGCCGAGCGCGGTCAGCCCGGAGAGGGCGATGGCGATGAAGACCCCGCCCGGCGCCCAACCGGATGTCCGAACAGCCGCCTCCGCCGTATCGGGCGCTGTCGCATACGGCACGCGTTTCGAGAGGATCAGGCTCGACAGCGCAACAACGAAGTTCATGACGACAGCGGCGAGGGCGGCGGTCGTGAGGTCGTACTCACGCAACAGGTAGAAACCGGCAACCAGACATCCCGCCACCGCTCCCATGATGTTGCCGCCATAGAAGAAACCCAGCCAGCCGACTCCATCGGGCGTTGCCCGAACGTAGCGCGCGATTGCGGGCAGCGTCGCGCCCATGAGGATTGTCGGCGGCAGGAGCAGGATCGAGCTCGCAATCGCGCGGAGCACCACACTGGACAACCCGCCGCCGTCGACAGCCGTATAGAGTCGGCCGACGAGGGGCATCGCCACGATGAGGAGCAATCCGCAGGTGCCGATCAGGGCCTCGATCTTCGCGTACACGCGGAGCGGATGTTCTGACGGCGAGACGAACCGCGGGAGCAGAAGCGACCCCAGGCACATCCCGCCCATGAAGGTACCGAGCAGAACCGCCAAGGAAACGGCCGACGCGCCGATGACGAGTTGGAGAGTCTGGAACCAGACGACCTGGTAGATGAGGGAGGCGCATCCAGACCCCACAAAAAGGGCCAGCACCGGCGGAAAATACCGGGAGGATGGCAGCGTCTGTGGGGACTTCATCGGTTGGACGTGAACTCTAGCACACGGATGGAAGCATTCGGGCACGGTCCGGACCTCCTGTGATAGAACTTTCCCGTAAGTTTGACGGAGGATCTGATGCGCACGATCAAGGTGATCCCGACCGCCCTGCTTCTTGTCTCGACCGCCATCGCCCAAACGACCAACGATCCGTTTCCCGACCCGATCGAACCCTCCGATGGCGTGATCACGGTGGACTTCGTCGAGTTCTCCTCGATTCCCGACTATGACGGCGAACCGGCGCGCGTGATGATCCTCGTCGACGAACCGGGAACCGAACGGATGTTCGTGAACGACATGCGGGGCCCGATCTACTCGGTCAGCTACGACGGGGGGACGGTGGCCGAATACGTCGACATCGGCGACGCTGGGTGGGACATTCAGGTGAACGCATCCGGACGCGAACGCGGCATGCAAAGCTTCGCGTTCCATCCCGGCTTCGGCCGACCGGGAACGCCGGAGTTCGGCAAGTTCTACACATGGGTCGACACGGACAATCTCGCTCCGAACCCGGATTTCGGGGCGGGAGGCGAAGGCAATCCGCACGACACCGTGCTCCTGGAATGGACGGCCCGGACGCCGACGGCGGCCACTTATGACGGTGGTTCGCCGCGCGAGTTGATGCGGTTCGAACAGCCTTTCGGCAACCACAACGGCGGCCAGATCGGCTTCAACCCGTTGGCGGCACCGGGCGACCCCGACTACGGCCTTCTCTATGTCGGCATCGCCGACGGCGGAAGCGGCGGCGATCCACTCGGCCTCGCGCAGGACCTCGAACGAGGATTCGGCAAGATCATGCGGATCGATCCCGCGGGCTCCAACAGCCGGAACGGCCGGTACGGGATTCCGGAAGACAACCCGTTCTCCGCCGAATCGGGAGCCTTAGGCGAGATCTACGCCTATGGGGTGAGAAACCCGCAACGCTTCGCCTGGGATCCCGGAACCGGGCGCATGTTCTTCACCGACATCGGCCAGAACATCGTCGAGGAGATCAGCCTCGTCACCCCGGGCGCAAACCTTGGATGGAACGAATGGGAAGGCAGCTTCCGGTTCATCAGCCGCGCGGAGGTCTCGCTGGAGAATCCGCGGGGGGACGCGGAGATGACGTACCCACTCGCCGAGTACGGACAGATCGATCCGCTTCTTCAACCGCAGGCCGCCGCCACCGGCGTCCACGTCTATCGGAGCGATGAGATCCCTCAACTGGAAGACCTCGTCCTGTGGGGCGACATGCCGAGCGGAGAAATGTTCTATTTCGACGCGAACACCCTTCCCCAGGGCGGACAGGCCGGAATCCGCCGGATCCTGCTCCGTCCCGACGGGTTCTCGGACAGCGGCCGGACGTTGCTCGAACTGATCCAGGAGACGAACCGGATTCAGGGGCGCGAACCGGCAACCCGCGCCGACCTCCGGTACGGTTCCGGACCCGACGGACGCGTGTTCATCATGAACAAGCAGGACGGCGTGATCCGCCTCCTGGTTCCCTAGCGCCCGATTTCTGTTAATGTGGACCCGCTTCTTCCCCGAGAACGATGAACACGCGTCGACGAATCTGGGTGGCTGTCCTCGTCGCGGCTTTTGCGACCGCATGCACCGCGGGCGATGACTCCAACCGTGTCCGCCTGACGCGCGGGGCGGGCGGCGTGGGATTCCTGCCGCTGCTGGTCATGGAAGAGCAGCGTCTCATCGAGAAACATGCCCGCGAGGCGGGGGTCGAGGATCTCCAGGTCGAATGGATCGATCTCGGGGGACCGGCCGTCGTCAACGACGTGTTGCTCTCCGGCTCGGCCGATTTCGTCTCCGCGGGTCCGCCGGCGTTCCTGACGCTGTGGGACCGGACGCGCGACACGCTCGACGTTCGCGGCGTCGCCGCGATGACGTCGCTCCCGATGTACCTGAACACGCACACGCCGGGGATCGCATCGCTCGAGGACTTCGGCCCGGGGAACCGGATCGCCGTCACCGCGATCAAGGTGTCGATTCCGGCCATCATCATGCAGATGTACGCCACCGAACGGTACGGACCGGATGAGTATGCACGGTTCGATCCGCTGACGGTGGCGATGACGCATCCCGACGGGGTGATCGCGATGCTCTCCCGCGCGGGCGGGATCGACGCCCACTTCACGTCTCCGCCGTTTCATCAGCGGGAGATCCGCGACGAAGGAATCCGGACCGTGATGACGACGAACGACGTGATGGGCGGGTCCACGACGTTCACAATGCTGTTCGCCACCTCCCGGTATCGGGAAAACAATCCCGAGGTCTACGGCGCGGTGATCGCGGCCCTCGACGAAGCGAACGGCCTGATCCGGTCCGACGTCGGCGCCGCTGCCGAACTCCTTCTCGCCCGCGCTTCCGGGAGCGGCTTCAGTGTCGACGAAGTCGTCGCCGTTCTCGAAGACCCCGACATCCGGTTCACCACGACGCCCGAAAACGTCATGCGTTACGCGGAGTTCATGGCCGGCATCGGGTCGATCTCCAGAGCCCCGGGTTCGTGGGAAGAACTGTTCTTCGAGGAGATTCACGGAGTCCCCGGAAGCTGACCATGCCGCC
>CAZTTI010000429.1:0-2908 GCA_964615925.1 uncultured Solibacteraceae bacterium | reverse complement strand
TCTCTTCGCTCCGGCGCGGGGCGCCCAGTAACACGAGGTTGACCGGCATCTTTCTGCCGACACGTCGCCGTCGATTGATATGCCTAGGAGATCTGCTCAAGCGGCGTTCTGGCCATCGCTGCCTGAAAACAGGGGAAACTCCGAGTTTGCCTCCGCGGGACGATTGACCAGCATGAGTGTGGATGGCGGGAACATCGCGCGGATACGGATCAATTCTCGGGCGCGCGACCGCAGAACCTGGAAGGAAATCACATGATCCTCGACTGTGACGGGATCTGGATCGTCCTCGCGCATATGAAGCAAGGCAGCGTTCGTGTGGCTGAAGGAGACGAAGTCCGAGTCGGTGAGGTTCTCGGTGTCGTCGGAAACAGTGGCGCTTCGGGCGAGCCGCACCTGCACATCCACGCTCAGACACCAGGGACCGTGGAGGCTCCGCTGGGAGGCGAGCCGCTGCCCGTCACATTTGACGGCCGGCACCTGGTGAGAAACGACCGAGTGGGCAGCAGGTGAAACGCACGGAGAACATCCGGACGCGATCAACAAGGGGAGCGCAGGATCTGGAATCGCAATGCGAAGAAGGGTAAAGAAGTCAGTCACCGCCGCTTTGGCGGCGCTCAGCGAGGACCACGATGACATTGACGCATCTATTCTGGATTCCCCTCGGAGCGGGGGTCGGTTTCCTGGCCTCCTTCATCTTCGGAGACCTGCTCACATTGCCGCTCGACCTCTACTACCTGATCTACTCCGTAATCATCTGTGGATTCTTCGCCACGTATGTCCAAGCCTCAGGCGTCGACGTCCGCCGCTTGGCCTCACACCGCATCGGCTGGGCGGTGCTGCTTGGCATTGCGGTGGGCGTCGTCATGGTCATCAACGTTGTCGGTCGGCCCGAGACCGAGCGATTTTCGGGCTGGATGCTGGCCTGGGCGATTTTCTGGCGCGGTGTGATCTATGGCGCGGTGGACGGGCTACTTCTGTTCACTTTCCCGTGGATCGTGGCCTGGCGCGCGTTCGGAACCGGAACGGCGTCCGCAGGAAGGAAGATCCTGGCCTCGGTTACCGCTTTCGTATCGATTCTGCTCATCACGACCACGTACCACCTGGGGTACGCCGACTTCCGCTCGTCGAAGATCGTCCAGCCCAATATCGGGTCGACGATCGCGGCGGTGCCGACGCTGATGACGGCGAACCCGGTGGCGTCAACGATCACCCATGTTTTCCTGCACGTCGCGGCGGTCGTGCATTCTCCATACACGGACCTGTTCCTGCCGCCGCACCGGGAGCCGGAGCCTGGGCCCACACCGGCACACGCAGCCGAGGGGGCCGCCGACGCCAAGATCCGTTCATGAGGAAATGAATACAATGGAAGCTGGATGGTTTCTCGCCGTTCTGATCGCGTTGTACGTCGCCGTCTGCTTCGGCAAAATCGCACGGAAACACGGCAGGAACCCGTGGCTCTATGGCCTTTTGTCGATCGTTTCGCCAGTGAACCTGATCATTCTCGGCTACTGGGCTTTTTCGGGCGCCGAAACCGGGAGCGTTCCCGTAAAGGCCGGGAATGGTTCCCGGAGTGGCCTGCGGGGTTGAAGCGCCATCATGCGGTGGACATACATCGGGCTGCTCGTACTGCACGGGCTCATTCACTTCCTGGGGTTCGCCAAGGCGTTCGGCCTGGCCGACCTCTCCCAACTCACACAGCCCATATCCAGGACTCTGGGTGTCCTGTGGCTTGCCGCCGGCGCGGGCTTGCTGGCAACGGCTCTCCTGCTCCTCAGAGGATCGAGCTACTGGTGGGCGGTCGGCTTTGCCGGTGTCGTGTTGTCCCAGGCCGTCATCCTCTCGTCCTGGAGCGATGCGAAATTCGGCACCGTGGCCAACGTCATCGTCCTGGTGGGGGTGGTCTACGGATTTGCGTCGGATGGGCCGCTCGGCTTCCGGAGCGCGTACTTGCGGGAGGTGAGGGAGCGGCTGGAGCAGCCGGTGTCTCCGCAACCGGTGACCGAGGCCGACCTGGCGGCGCTCCCCGAGGCGGTCCGGCGTTATCTCCGCTTGACGGGGGCGGTCGGGCAGCCGCGCGTCGACCACTTCCGGGCAACCTGGAAGGGGCGGATTCGCGCGTCGGCGAACGATCCCTGGATGGCGTTCACGGCCCAGCAGCATAACTTTCCCGGCGAGGCCGCCCGCTTCTTTTTCATGGACGCCACCCGCGCGGGCTTGCCGGTCGACGTGTTTCACGCGTTCCAGGGACACTCGGCCTCCATGCGAGTCCGGCTGCTTTCGCTCGTTCCTCTCGTCAACGCGAGTGGCCCCGAGATGGACCAGACCGAGACCGTGACGTTGTTTAATGACCTTTGCCTGCTGGCCCCCGGGGCCCTCATCGATCCCGCGATCCGCTGGGAGGAACTGGACGCCCGTTCGGTGCACGCCCACTATACCGTCGGCTCGAACACGATCAGCGCGGTGCTGACTTTCAACGGCGCGGGTGAACTGGTGGATTTCGTATCCGACGATCGCTTCCGGGCGTCCTCCGATGGAAGACACTTCGCGCGGCAGCGCTGGTCCACACCGGTCGGAGACTACCGGAGCTTCGGTCCGCGGCGCGCGAGTACGCGCGGCGAAGGCCGGTGGCATTCGCCGGAAGGTGAATTCGTCTACATCGACCTCGAACTCCTGGATCTCGAGATCAATGGCGACGCTCCTTGAGTGCGTTTTATGATGCTCCGAAATGGTGCTTGTGTGGCCATTCGTGTGAAAGGCATGGGGACGCGTCCGTATCTCAGACGTCCGGTGCAGGCACTATCAGGACAGGAACCCGTGACGTCTCGATCACCGTCCGAGCGACGGATCCGAGCACGGCGCGGCTGATGGGGTGACGTTGGCTCCTGACAACAATCAGGAGGTCAGCGCC
>CAZTTI010000428.1:0-11360 GCA_964615925.1 uncultured Solibacteraceae bacterium | reverse complement strand
CTCGCCGCCGTCCTCATCCTCCTGCTGTCCTGGCAGTCCTTCTTCGATCAGATCAACCATGCCGGCTACGACTTCATCATGCGCCTCGCCGGTCCGGTCCCGCCGTCCGAAGACATCCTGATCGTGGGAATCGACGAAGAGAGCCTGGGCGAGATCGGCGGGTGGCCCTGGTCGCGCGGGATCCTGGCGGAGCTGCTGGTGGAGATCCTCGCGGGGAGTCCGGCAGCCGTCGGGGTCGATGTGCTTCTTGATGACGCGACCGACGAGGAAAACGACAATGCGCTGGCCGCCGTACTCGCCAGGGCGTCCCGCGTCGTCCTGGCCGCGCGCGTGGACGACGTCGACGGATCGACGGTGTGGAGGTTACCGCTCGAATCCTTTCAAGCCCGGGGAACAACGCTCGGCCACGTCCACGCCGACCCGGATCTCGACGGCGTGTTGCGCCGCATCGTGACCGCGAAGCACGCCGAAGGCCGCCTGGTTTCGGCGTTTTCGATTCAGGTACTCCAGGCTGCCGGCCGGCTTCCCGAGGGCTTTTTCGAAGACGCCGGCGGCGCCGTCAGAATCACACCGCGCGAAATGCGCATCCGCTTCGCCGGGGACCGCGGGTCATTTGAGACCGTGCCGGCATGGCGGCTGCTCGAGGGAAGCGTCGAGGCGGCGGCTTTCGAGGGCCGTATCGTCCTGGTGGGGGCGACGGCGGCCGGGCTCGACGACGACTGGATGACGCCGTTGTCCCTTTCCGGGCAGGAGATGAGCGGCATCGAGGTGCACGCGAACGCGATCCACACGGTCCTCGGCGCCCGCGAGGTGCACCCTGTTCCTGATCTGATCGTTCTGTTTCTGCTCGCGATCGTCGTCCTGGGCCTCCGCATGGTCGAGAGACGTTTCGAGGGCGCGCGTTTCTATGCCGCCGCGGTGGGGACGATCCCCGTCCTTGTCGGGCTTTCCTGGGCCGCGATGCGGCTGGAAAACCTTTGGCTCCCGTTCCCGACGCTGATTCTCGGGGTCGCCTTGGTTGTTCCCGCGCTGGGCATTCGCAAGTTCGTCAAGGTCAGCCGCGATCTCGATCGCCAGCTCGAGCGAATGTCGACGTGGTCCCAGGGGGTTCGGGGGTTGAGCCAAGTGGGATTGCGGGACGAGGTTCGCCGCGTCGAGAACGCCGAAGCGCGCGAGAAGTGGCTCTCCGCCCTCGACGACTACGATCGCCGCATCGAGCGTCACGAAGCCGAACGCGCCGAAGCGGCCGGCCGCCTGAAGGACGTGCCGGAGAAGCTCGATGCCGTCGAGTTCTTCAACCGGGAGATGGCGCGGCGCGTGTCGTTCAACGACGCGGTCCTCGGCGGAATCGACGACGCCATCATCGTCAGCGATCCGGCCGGCACCGTCGTCTACCAGAACCCGGCCGCCCGCCGCCTGGAACGCTACGTGGAGACGCCTCCGCCGCTTTGGGAGTATCTCGACGCCCTCGTCGAGCGGACCGGACCGTCCCCGTCGCTGGACGTGTTCGCCCGGACCTTCGTCGAGGACGATCCCCTCGTGTTCGATGCCGTAGAACGACGCGTTTCGGCGCGCGGGCGGGACTTGACGATCACGCTTTCGGGAATCGCCCGCGTCGCCGTCCTCGCGAGCCTGCATGACGTGACCGCGGAGCGCGAACTGGACCGGGCCAAGAACGACATGGTGGCGTTGGTCTCCCACGAGCTGCGCACGCCGTTGACGTCCATTCGCGGGTTCGCCGACATGCTGGAGACCTACGGCCTTGTCGAGGAGAAGGGAAAGCGCTTCCTCCGCTCGATCGTTTCCGAGAGCCGGCGGCTGGACACGCTGATCCAATCTTTCCTCGACATCGCCGCGATCGAGTCGGGCCGGCAGACGCTCGTGATCGCGGACGTGGATCCGGTCGCCCTCGTCCAGGAAATCACACTGAATCACCGCGCGATGGCCGACGTGAAAAGCATCGTCATCGCCCCGGAGACATCCGGCGCGGTCGGCGCGCGCTTTCCCGCGGACCGGACGCTTCTGTACCAGGCGCTCGCGAATCTGGTCTCCAACGCCATCAAATACTCCCCGCACCAGACGCAGGTGACACTTGAAGCGCATGCCACTTCCGAGGTGATGGAATTCCGTGTGACCGACCGGGGACACGGGATCCCGGAAGCGGATCTGGGCCGCATCTTCGAGAAGTTCTACCGAAGGTCCAACCCGGAAACGCGGGAAGAACCCGGCTTCGGCCTGGGACTGGCCTTCGTGCGGCAGGTGGTCGAGCTCCACGGCGGGTGGGTCGAGGTCTCGAGCGAGGTGGGACGGGGATCGAGTTTCCACGTCCGGATTCCGTGTAGAAGGTCTTGACGCACGACCGAAGCAGCGGAAAAGGCCCGGCCGCGATTCGCCACGGTTAGAATGGGTTCGGGAACAGTCCCCTTCCGGGAATAATCCAATGACCACCCAGACCGAACAACCCGACAAGCTCCGGGTCCTCGTCGTCGACGATGATCCGTCGATTTGCAGCCTGCTCGGGTCCATTTTCGAGATGGAAGGCTATCCCTCGGTCGTCGTTCATCGCGGCGAGGAGGCGATCGAAACGCTCGAGCGCGACGACTTTGACATCGTTTTCAGCGATATCTACATGGGAGACGTGTCCGGTCTCGACGTGCTCGCTGCCGCCCGCCGCCGCCGCCCGGAAACCGAGGTCGTGATCATGACGGCTCACGGCTCGGTCGAAACCGCGGTTCAGGCGGTCCGGCAAGGGGCATTCGATTACATCAGCAAGCCGTTTGCCGTGGGCGACGTCCTCGCCGTGGTCCGGCGGGTGGAGGAAAAGACGCGGCCCCGCGCCGCGGGGACGCTCGGTCCGGAGATGGCCGGCCAGCTTCCCGAGACCGAGATCGTCGGGACAAGCCGGCCGATGGCGGAGGTCTACAAGAAGATCGCTCGGATCGCCGCGGTCGATTCCCCGGCATTGATCACCGGGGAGACGGGGTCGGGGAAGGAACTGGTTGCGCGGGCGATCCACCGGAACAGCCGGCGCTCCGATCGTCCCTTCGTCGTGATCAACTGCGGCACGCTGACCGAGACGCTCCTGGAATCGGAGCTGTTCGGCCACGAAAAGGGGGCGTTCACCGGCGCCGTGTCCTCGCGCCGCGGTTTGATCGAGAGCGCATCGGGCGGCACGGTGTTTCTCGACGAGGTCTCGGAGACGTCGCTGGCGTTTCAGGTCAAGCTGCTCCGCGTCATCCAGGAGCACGAAATACGCCGGGTGGGGTCGAACGAGACGGTCGCGGTGGACATCCGGACGGTGGCCGCGACCAACAGGGACCTGCGCGGCCTGGTCCGGACGGGCGAGTTTCGCGAGGACCTGCTCCATCGGCTCGACGTGTTCTCGATCGCGCTCCCGCCGTTGAGGGAACGCGTCGAGGACATCCCGATCCTGGCCTCGTTTTTCCTGAAGCGATACGGCGAGGAGTACGGCCGGGAGGTCCGCCTGCTCTCCGGCGCGGTCGAGGAACTCGAACGGCACCGTTGGGGAGGCAACGTCCGGGAACTGAAGAACGTGATCGAACGGGCGTTCGCATTCGCCGAGAACGGGGTGATCGGTCCCGGCGATCTCGACCTCCGAAGCGACCAGGACGGTGGCGAGGACCCGATGGGGGGGGCCGCGACCGATCCGGACCCGACGCTGGCGGGCATGGAACGGGAACTCATCGTCCGGACGCTGGAGAAAACGGGCGGAAACAAGAAGCGGGCGGCGGAAATCCTCGGAATCGAACGGCGAACCCTGTACAACAAGGCCCGGCGCTTTGGAATTGACCTGAAAAGAGCCGGGACGTACCATGACTGACGATCCTCCGGAATCGGTGTATTCCGGACGACACGAAAGCGTAACTTGTTGGACATAAATGCGGCGTATTCATAGAGACCGCAGGTGATGTGTTGGGGAACTTCCAGATTCGGCCCTTGGTTCCGGTGCCCGTCCGGGTCCTCGTTCTGGTCCTTGGCTTGGTGTTCGGCGGCTTGGTATTCGGCGTCTTCCTGACCTCGCCCGCGGCCGCCCAGCCGGGTCCGGCCGATCCCATGCCTGCGGGTTCGGAGTCCGATCGCGCGGCCGATGCCGCGGTCGCGCGGAGCGTCGGCCGGTTCAATGCGGACGCCGCCGTCGACGGTGCGTTCGCCGGCATCTTCATGGACCTGCTGGGGCTCGAATACCGAACGCCGGTCTCCGAGCTTCGATGGGCGGGGGATCGAGTCCGGGCGGGTGAAGCCGGGTTCGGCTGGGGTGACATCGCGGTCCTGGCCTACCTTCAGGCGGTGACGGGATGGAGTTTCTCCGACCTCGTGGAGGCCGGTGCGCATAACGACTTTCCGGGTTTTGTCGATACGATGGAGATGAGCCATCAACGCATGGCGGCGTCCTTCGATACCCTTGCCGAGCGGGCGATTCGCGAGCGGAACTCGATGATCTTCGATCGGATCCGGCCGGCTCCGCGTTTCGGCGGGCTGGAGGATCTCGGCGCCGGTTTCGGTCTCTTCCAGGAGGCGCTCGACTTCCGGCAACTGGCCCCGCCCCGTCCCACCAAGGTGCACCCGTGATGACGAACAATCTGAGATTGCTTTCTTTCCGCCGGCTCGCCTCCTGGCGTGGGCCTGCCGTGGCCGCCGCCGTGTGCGCGCTGGCGCTCCCGGCCGCGGCCCAGGTCCGCGTGACGTCGATGTACGGGCCGGTCGAGATCCAGCCGGCTGGCGAGGCGCGGATCACGTGGGTGGACAGCCGGACCGAAAACGAGCTTCCCACGCTCGGAATCGGGGACCGCATCGTGACCGGCGCCAACGGCCATGTGACGCTCGAGATCGAGGATGGCTCCTATATCGTCGTTTCGGAGAACACCACGCTCGAAATCGAACGGTACTGGGGATCGGATCTCCGAAACCTCATGAAAGTCTTTTTCGGGAAGGTCCGGTTCCACATCCAGAGGCTCGGCGGCCGACCCAACCCCTACCGGATCCACACGCCGACGGCCCTGATCGCCGTCCGTGGCACGGACTTCGAAGTTCAGGTCGATGGCGTGGCCGACTCGACCGAAGTCCGGACATTCGCGGGCCGCGTGACCGTGGTCGGCTATGATGCTTCGGATCGCGAGGTCGTCCTGGACGCGGGTCGAAAGACCCTGGTCCGTTCCGGTCAGGCTCCGCTCACTCCGGTGGACATCGAGGACGGATTCGGGACGTCCCGAGTCTTCGAGGTGGTCCGGACCGATGCGATCGGTGATCCGGCGGCCGATTCCATCGCGGGACCCGGCGTCGTCCGGCCCGAGATCGGCATCGACAACGACCGCCGTCATCGGACGATCGATCCGCTCGCGAACGGACCCTCGGTTCCATCGCTGTCCACACGGCGATTGAAGCTGAGCTACCCCGAGCGGTAGCGCGCCGGGGACTTGCCCGTCAACGAACTTTCCGAGCCCGCCCCGTCCGTCCAGGCTGCGGCGCGCGAGGCTGCGGCGCGCGATCCGAACCTCAAGCGATATCTGGACCGTTTCCTCGCCGGATTCGCCTTCGACGACCATCTCTCGAATGATCCGGTTCAGTTCGTCCGCGCCTATCCGGAGCGCGAGGACCGGGAGGTGGCGGGCTTCATCGCGTCGGCGTTCGCGTACGGCAACGTCCGGATGGTGGTCCGGAGCGTGGACCGGATTCTCAAGGCCCTCGGCCCCCACCCGGCGCGTTTCGCGCGGAGTTTCGAACCGGAGTCCGGGAAACGCCTCGTCCGCGGGTTTTGCCATCGATGGAACACGAGCCGGGACGTCGACGTGCTCGTCTGGATACTCGGGCGGCTGTTGGAGGCGTATGGTTCGTTGGAAAACGCTGCACTCGATGTCGATGGCGATGTCGAATGCGAACCCGGGCCCGAAAGGCAAGCGCGCCGCCTCGACCGATTTTCCCGACGCGCCCTGGGCTTCGAGTATCAGCCGTTCTACCCGGCATCCGACCTGGCCCGCCGGCTCGGGGTCCGCTATTTTTTCCCGTCGCCCGCGGACCGCAGCGCGTGCAAGCGACTCAACCTGTTTCTCCGATGGATGGTCCGGGCGGACGACGGGGTGGATTGCGGCGTCTGGACACGGATCGAACCTTCGGAACTGATTATGCCGGTCGATACCCACATCGCACGAATTTCGCGCTACATCGGCCTGACGCACATGACGACCCCGGGATGGGCGATGGCGGCCGACATCACGCGGTCACTCTCCCGAATCGATCCCGCTGACCCGCTTCGCTATGATTTTGCCTTGTGTCACATGGGTATCGCCGGGAATTGCCCCCAACAACGGGACCTCGTGAAGTGCGCCGGTTGCCCGATCCAGGCCGTATGCCTCCTGTAGCCGCGCGAAAAAGTTGCACTTTTTCTACGATTGGGACTGGATTACAGGATTTACATGTTTTATAGTCTCGTCCGGACTATCCACCGTCAATTGAAGTTGAGTGACCCGTGCCGCGACCCGCGCGGCACGCGCCGGGGGAGGAATGGGACTGTGAAGAAGGAATCTGTCATTCGTGCCGCAGACGCGGCAAATCTTGCGCGCAATCTTTTTGCGCTGCTTCCGGTGCCCGTCGCTGTCGTGGACACCGATCGATCCATCGTCCTGGCCAACGATGCGTTTCGCGCCTGTTTTCCGCGCGAACGATCCGTTCGCGCGATCCCGCATCATGACGCCGAGGTTGGGGCCGAACGATTCGACTTCGATCTGATGCCGTTCGAGACGGGTCTGTCCTTGTTCATTGGTCGCGAGGTCACCGAGGAACGGCGCCTCCGCCAGCGGTTGGAGAGCTTCCAGGCCGCGGACGCCGAACCGGCGATCGCGCGGAATCGGAACCGCGGCGCGGGAACCCAGACACTTGCGCTCCGCGGGAAGTCGATCATGGTCGTCGACGACGAGATCGTGATCACGTCGCTGGTGCGCTCGTACCTGTCGCGTTTCGGCGCGTGCGTCGAGATCTTCAATTCGAGCGAGGAAGCCTACGAACGCCTGTCGAAAACACGCTACGACGCCATCATCTGTGACAGCCGGATGCCCCAGGTCAGCGGACAGGCCCTCTATCAGCGAGTCGAGGCGATCGATCCCGAGCAGGCGCGGCGATTCGTTTTCGTCACGGGCAACGTGCTCGACGGCGAGTCGCGGCGGTTCTTCGCCCAGACGCGAACGCGTTACA
Organism: uncultured Solibacteraceae bacterium; assembly: GCA_964615925.1. Taxonomy (GTDB): domain Bacteria; phylum Acidobacteriota; class Terriglobia; order 20CM-2-55-15; family 20CM-2-55-15; genus JAJEDW01. Next base: position 4,154 of record CAZTTI010000428.1, on the reverse strand, counting down.
TCCTCAAGCCGTTCTCGCTCGACGATCTGTTCGCGGTGGTCTCCACGACCGTGGCAGCGGAGGATCCGGCGCCGGGCGGCCGGGCCGCCGGGAGAGCGCGCTACGCGTGACCGACCGGGTTTCGGAGTATTCCGATCCCTTCGACCTCGACTTCCACCATATCTCCCGCCTTCAGGAACACCGGTGGCTTCCGCGTGAAGCCCACGCCTCCGGGCGTGCCGGTGGCGATGATATCCCCGGGTCTCAGAGTCATGATGCAGGATAGGTACGAGACCAGTTCGGGGACGCCGAAGATCAGGTTCCGGGTGTTGGAGTCCTGCATCGTCTTACCGTTCAGCCTCAGCCGGATCCCCAGGTTGTCGGCGGCCCCCAGTTCCGATACCGGAACGATACCCGGTCCGGTCGGCAGGAACGTGTCGTAGGACTTTCCCCGAATCCACTGGCTGTCCTTGAACTGGAGATCGCGCGCGGAAATGTCGTTGACGATCGTGTACCCGGCGACGACGTGGAGCGCCTCGTCGACCCCGACATTTCGAACCGTTTTTCCGATCACGACGGCCAGTTCGGCCTCGTAGTCGATCTGGCCGGTGATCGACGGGATCACGATGGTCTCGCCGGGTCCGATCACGGCGTTGGGATACATCGCGAACAGGAACGGTTCGGAAGGCTTGGCCATGCCGGTCTCCTCGGCATGATCGTGATAGTTCAGGCCGATCCCGATGACTTTTTCGGGCTGCCGCACCGGCGCCAGGACCCGGACGTCGGCATCGTCCCGGGTGAACGGATCCCGCGTGCGGGTTCCGAGCGCGAGGACCTCGGCGACCAGGCCTTCGAGACCGGGCTCGGACCGGAGCACGTCCAGAAGGGACCACGACGGATCGATGGGAAGCGCGCCCCGGCGGGCGGCTTCGGTCAGGTCCGTCAACCGGCCTTCGTCGATCACGCCCAGGTGAGAGTCCTCGGACGTATTTGTCGATGGCGCGAGGGTAAAATCGATGAATTGCACAATGTTCTCCGGTGACGACCCGACCTCCGGGCCGTTTCCTTTAGAATGAAGGATCCGTTACCCGTGTTTTGAATCTCCGATCGGGATTCGCCTATGGAAGCGCAGTCCAAACCGCCGCGATTCGAACCGATGCTGGCCAACCGGCACGCGTTCCTTCGCATGCGGTGGCTGGTTATCATACTGGCTTCCTGCCTGATGTTCTTCACAAATTCCGGCGCGGGCATCGAGCCCGTCGTCGCGCTGGCCGGATTGCTCGTGGCGTCCAACGCGATCCTGACGTTTTTCCCCGCACGGCTGTTCCTGCGCGCGCGTTCGGAGAACTGGGTTGCGACGGCCGACGGCATCCTGCTGTCGGCGGCGCTTTTTGTGCTCCGTCCCGGTCTGGAATTCCCGGTCTATCTGGTCTTCATCGGATTGTTCGTGCTGACGCTGGTCTACCGGAGCTTCAAGGCCGTAACGCTGGCGATGATCGCCGTCAGTGTCACGTCGGGTATTGCGGGTTCGCTCGCTCTCACGGATGCGGAGACGCTCCAGCAGTTGCTGGCTGGCGCGCTGCTCTTTCTCTCCGCGGTCGTTTACGTGTTTGTCCAGGATCGCATGGATCTCGAAGCGACGTCGTCGCGGGGTCTGGTCGACGAGGCCTCCACCGCGGAGATCGTCGTCGAGATCACGCGGCAACTCGCCGACGCCACCACCCCCGACGTGATCCACCGTGTGATCGTTTCGCACCTGGCCGACGCCATGGGGGGGCAGGAATGCCAGATTGTCCAGCGGCGCGGCGAGTCGCTCGCCGTGGTCGCTTCGTCGGAGGAGACAACCGCGGCCGACGGGTGCGAGATCGAGTCTGAAGAGCTTCGAAGATTGATCCGCGAGGCGTACGAAAGCCGGCGCCAGGTCGTCCGGGAACGAACCGGGCGGGCGGGTTCCTCTCGAATCGCCATTGCGGTTCCGATCGTGGTGGAGCACGAGGTCTTCGGCTTCATCCATTTCCCCGGTGAGGAGGCCCTGGCGCGGCCTTCCGAAGTGACGCTCCAGATGCTGGATGTCGTCGCCGGCGCAACGGCCAGTTCGCTTCGCAACGCCCGCGCGCTCGAAGAGATGAAGAAGATGGCCCGGACCGACTTTCTGACCGGGCTCGCCAACCACCGGCACTTTCAATCGACGCTTTCTCGGGAGGTGGGACGCGCGCGCCGCCACAGCCGCCCGCTCTCGTTGTTGTTGATCGACCTGGACCTGCTCAAGACCGTCAACGATCGCTTCGGGCACCAGGCGGGCGACGCGGTAATCCGCGCCGTGGCCCGCCGGATCCAACAGACCTGCCGCGAGATCGACTTCGCCGCGCGGTACGGAGGGGAGGAGTTCGTCGTGATCCTGCCGGAAACCGGCCTGGACGGTGCGCTGCTCGCGGCCGAGCGCATCCGGCGGGCGATCGAACACACCGAGGTCGGCGAGATCGGCCGGATCAGCGCGTCGATCGGCGTGGCCAACTACCCGGTCAATGCGACCAACCGGGACGATCTGATCCGTATCGCCGACCAGGCGCTGTACGTTGCGAAAGACGCCGGACGCAACCAAGTGGCCCATTTCAGGTATCAGTTCACGACGTTATAATCTGTTGGCACACTTCATCGAATTTCAGGACGTCCACAAGGCGTTCGGCGACAACGTCGTCCTCGACGGTATCTCGTTCGGGGTGGAGAAGGGGACGACGTTCGCGATCCTCGGCCCGAGCGGCGTCGGCAAGAGCGTTCTCCTGACGCACGTCGTGGGGTTTCTCGCGCCCGACTCTGGCCGGGTCATCGTGGGCGGGCAGGACCTCGGGGGCATGTCGGAACGGGACCTGGCCGCCATCCGGCGCAAGGTCCAGCTGGTCTTCCAGAGCGGGGCCCTGTTCGACTCCCTGTCGGTTCGTGAAAACGTGGCGTTCCCATTGGACGGCCAAGGCCTGACCCAGTCGGAGATCGACCGCCGCGTCTCCGAGAAGCTCGAACTCGTCGAACTCGAGGACCTGGCCGATCTGATGCCGGGCGAGCTCAGCACGGGAATGAAGCGCGCGGCGGCCATCGCCCGGGCCCTGGCCGTCGAGCCCGAGGCCATTCTCTACGACGAACCCACGACCATGGTGGACCCGCTGCTGTCGCAGACGATCAACGGCCTCATTCAGAAGATGCAGACGCAGCTGGGAATGACGCAGATGGTCGTGACACACGACATCGCCAACTGTGCGGAGAAGGTGGCCGACCGGGTGGCTCTGCTCGACAAGGGAAAGTTCGTGTTCAACGGAACCATCGAAGAGCTCTTCAAGTCGGAGCATCCCGTCGTGCGCGAGTTCGTCGATGAGGACAGCTTCCGTTTCGAGAAGCAGATGGGGGAGTGAAGGCATGGATTCGTCACTGGTAGTCTTCGACCTCGACGGGACCCTGGCCGACACCAAGCTCGATCTTTGCGCTGCGGTGAACCACGTCCGGGAGGTCCACGGCCTGGTTCCCCTGGCTGAATTCGAGATTGCCCGGATGATCGGCGACGGGGCGCGCGCATTGGTCGAACGGGCCCTTGGCGATCGAGCCTCCGGATTTCGGGTCGAAGCCGGACTCGAAGGATTTCTGGCCTACTACGGCGAACACATGCTCGACCGGACGAGGCTGTACCCTGGAGTCGTCGAGGCGCTGGACCGGTTGTCGTCGTCCACACTGGCGGTATTGACCAACAAACCAATCCGCTTCAGCCGCCGTCTGCTCGAGGGGCTCGGTATCCTCGATCGATTCGCTGCCGTGTACGGGGGGAACAGCTTCGACCGGAAGAAACCCGATCCCGTGGGTCTGGTCCGGATTCTCGAGGAGACCGGCGCCGATCGGTCGACGGCGTGGATGGTGGGCGACTCGGCCGTCGACGTCCGGACGGGGCGCGCCGCCGGCGTGAGGACCTGCGGGGTCACCTACGGGTACGGGACGGCCGGATTCGACGACGACCCACCCGACGCCCTGGTGGAGCGTTTCGAGGACATCGTTTCGGTTGTCGAATCCCGCCCGGTCACATCCGGCCGGGAACGGTGATGCCCATCAACCCGAGCGCCCGCACCAGGCTCTCGCGCACGAACCGGACGATCTCCAGGTAGCTCTGCCGCCGTCCGGGATCCGGCTCGGAGAGC
>CAZTTI010000427.1:0-4651 GCA_964615925.1 uncultured Solibacteraceae bacterium | reverse complement strand
CGCGGTGACGGTGGGATATGGCGCGATGATCGGGGAATCGACGCTGGGCCTTCTGGCCGTCCTGGCGACGACGGCGGGATTCGCCTCGGTCGAATCCTGGGCCGACCACTACGCGACCTGGGACGTTGCCAGCGGGCTGGGAAACACGATGTCGGCCTTCATCGACGGCGCGGCCCTCTTCGTCTCCCAGCTCGGGGTCCCGATGGACATCGCCCAGTCCTTCATCGCGCTGGTCGCCGTGTCGTTCGCGCTGACGACGGTCGACTCGGGAACGCGCCTGCTCCGGTACAACATCGGCGAGATCGGCGATTCGCTCGGCGTTCCCCAGGTCGGCAACCGCTATGTTGCGTCGCTGATCGCCGTCGGATTCATTTCATTCTTTGCGTTCTTCAAGGTCGACGGCGAGGCCGCCGGCAACATCCTGTGGGTGCTTTTCGGCAGCACGAATCAGATCCTGGCCGGGCTGACGCTCTTGACGGTCACCGTCTACCTGCGCCAGAAGGGATGGAACTACTGGTACACGTTCGTTCCGATGGCCTTCATGCTCGTCGTGACCATCATCGCGATGGTCTATAACTTGGGCGTCTATTTCGGCGACGGACAGATCCTGTTGACGGTCGTGGCCAGTTCGATCTTTGTCCTCAGCATCTGGCTCGTGATCGAAGCCATCATCCGGTTCTCGACCGACACGAAGACGCTTCCGCGGAAGCTCGAGAAGTCGCGGGAAACGGTCTAAAAAGGGGACAGTGAGCAATTTCGACGAAATTGCTCACTGTCCCCCTTCTGATTGACGCGGATTTCCGCGCCGTGTTAGGGTCGCGTGTTTTCATTGCCGCCATCATCGAACCTCTATCGGAGAATCGCGAAACATGGGACGGAACAAGATCACGGTCGTCGGCGCCGGCAACGTGGGCGCGACGGCGGCGCAATATTGCGCGGAGAAGGAATTGGGGGACGTTGTCCTGGTCGACATCGTCGAGGGCGTGCCCCAGGGCAAGGCGCTCGACCTCACCGAAACATCGCCCGTCAGCGGCTTCGACGCGCGGATCACGGGAACGAACAGTTACGCCCAGACCGCCGGGTCGGACGTCGTCGTCATCACGGCCGGCGTCCCGCGGAAGCCCGGGATGAGCCGCGACGACCTGCTCAAGACCAACTACAACATCGTCAAGAGCGTCACCGAGCAGGTCGTGAAACATTCGCCCGATTCGATTCTGATCGTCGTCAGCAACCCGCTCGACGCTATGGTCCAGACCGCGTTCCGGGTGAGCGGTTTTCCGCGCGAGCGCGTCCTCGGCATGGCGGGCGTCCTCGATTCGGCGCGTTTCCGCGCCTTCATCTCGCTCGAACTCGACGTCTCGGTGGACAACGTCCATGCTTTCGTCCTCGGCGGGCACGGCGACACGATGGTCCCGTTGCCGCGCTATTCCACTGTTTCGGGGATTCCGATCACCGAGTTGCTCCCCGCCGATGTGATCGAGGCGATGGTCGACCGCACGCGGAAGGGCGGGGCGGAGATCGTCGGCCTGTTGAACACCAGCGCCTGGTATGCTCCGGGAGCCTCGATTGTCGAGATGGTCGATGCCATACTACGGGACAAGAAGAAGATTCTCCCCTGCGCCGCGTACCTCGACGGAGAATACGGGATCAGCGGCCTGTACGTGGGGGTGCCGGTAAAGCTCGGCCGCAACGGGGCCGAGCAGATCATCCAGATCGAATTGACCGGCGACGAGCGCGCGGCGCTCCAGAAGTCCGCCGCAGCCGTTCAGGAACTCGTCGACGTCATTGGCGTTTGACGCCGCGTCATTGGCGTTTGACGCCGCGTCATCGGCGTTTGACGCCGCGTGATTGGCGTCTGACGGGAAGAACGGCTATCGCGCTCCGAGCCCGGGTCGGAGGCGAAGGTGAAAACCCAGTTGCGCCCTCTCGTCGTCGCGTTCGTCGTCGGTATCCTCAGCATCGTTCCCGCATCGGGGCAGCGCGGCCGGGGCCGCGGCGCCCCCGACCCCGCCACGCTTCCCGCGTCGATCGACGTGCGCCCCGCAGAACTTTCCCTCGAGATCGGCGGCGCCGCCCAGCTCGAAGCGACGGTTTCGAATGACGCAGGCGAGGCGGTCTCGGCGCCGGTCCTGTTCCTGACTCCCAACCGGCGAAGCCTCGGCGTCACCCAGGAAGGCATGGTCGAGGCCCTCGCGCCCGGGGACTTCGTCGTGATCGCGCGCGTCCCCCGGCCCGACGGTCCGCCGTTGAGCGTGTCGGTTCCGGTGTCGGTGGCCTGGCCGTCCGTTGATCGCGTGGAGATCGACGGCGTCCCCGAACGCCTTTGGGCAGGAAGTTTGGTCGAGGCCGACATCCGGGTCGTCGACGTCACCGGGGCTCGGCGGACCAACGTTCCCCTCGTGTTCGAGAGCGGGGATTCGGAAGTTCTGCGCGTCGACCGTTTCGGGATCGTCCAGGCCGTTGCGCCTGGAGCAACGATGCTTCGGGTCACCGCCGACGGCGTTTCCGGCGAGGTCGCCGTCACGGTCGATCCCGACCCGGCCGTTTCGCTCGTCATCGAGCCGGCGGCGGTCGAGGCGCGCACGGGCGACGTCGTCCGGTTCCGGACCGTGGCCCGCGATTCCGGCGGCCAGGACCTCGACGAGGTTTCGGTCTACTTCACGGTCCAGGCTTTGACGAATCCCGGTGACCCGGCGTCCCCGGCCGCGGCGCAGATCGCTCCGGACGGCCGTTTCGTCGCCGAACGGCCCGGCCGGTACACCGTGGTCGCCGTGGGGCCCAGCCGGGCGGCCACCGCCACCGTCGACGTCGCGCCCCGCGGCGTGGCGCGACGCCTCGAAGTTGTCGGGCGGGCGCCGGTTCGCGACCGGCACTCGTCGGACCTCTGGGTCTGGGAAGGCCTGGACGGCCGCGATTACGCGGTGACGGGAACATGGGGGTCGGACGGCAGCGCATATTTCTGGGACGTCACCGATCCCGCGGAAATCCGCCGGATCGATACCGTCCGCGTCGACGCCCGGACCGTCAATGACGTGAAGGTGTCTCCCGATGGACGACTGGCCATCATTAGCCGCGAGGGCGCGTCCAATCGTCAGAACGGCATCATCCTGCTCGACGTGACCGACCCGTCGAACGTCGTCGAGATCACGTCGTTCAGCGAGGAGTTGACCGGAGGCGTGCACAACCTCTTCATCGAAGGCGACCACGTCTACGCGCTCAGCAACGGGCGCCGGTTCGACGTGATCAACATCGCCGAGCCGGGGCTGCCTTTCCGTGTCGGTCAGTTCGAGCTGGACACACCGGCGCATTCCATCCACGACGTCTGGGTGGATGATGGCATCGCGTATTCCTCGAACTGGGAGGACGGCGTCGTCCTGGTGGACGTCGGGAACGGGGTGGCCGGCGGCCGTCCGGACAACCCGGTCGAGATCGCCCGGTACGCCGACCCGTTCGGCAACACCCACGCGGCGTTTCCGTTTCGGAGCGAGTCGACCGGACGTTTTTACGTCGTGACCGGCGACGAGACGTTCCCGACCGGATTGGATCCGGAAGGGCCGACCGTTGCGGGCGGGTACATGCACGTGGTCGACTTCACCGACCTCGAGAACCCGGTGGAAGTGGCCCGTTTCGAAGTGCCCGAGGCCGGGTCGCACAACCTCTGGATCGAAGACGACGTCCTCTATGCGGCGTTCTACAACGGCGGCCTGCGGATCGTCGATCTGTCGGGAGAATTGATGGGCGACCTCTACCGTCAGGGGCGCGAGATCGCGCGGTTCGTCCCCAAGGACCCGGACGGGTACGTCCGAAACGAGGCGATGGTCTGGGGCGCCCAGCCGCACAAGGGGACGATCTTCCTTTCGGATTGGAACTCGGGCCTCTGGGCCGTCCGTTTCGTCGAGGAAGTGGAATGATCCGGGCGCTGGCCTTCGCTGCTCTCGTGGCGATGCCGGGCCTCGCGGCCCAGGAGGGGGAACCCGCCTACTGGTTCTACGTCGCGTCGGAGTCCGAGGACGAGGTCGCGCTCCTGCGATTCGCCGGTGGTGAACTCGAGGTCGTGAAGACGATTCCGGTCGGAGTGCGCCCGACCGAGGTCGAAGGTCCCCACGGCCTCGGTGTCTCCGCCGACGGTGACCACTGGTACGTCTCGCTCGCCCACGGGACGCCCTTCGGCGTCGTCGCAAAGTACAGAACGGGAACCGACGATTTCGTCGGCGCGGTCGAGGCCGGCCTGTTCCCGGCGACGCTCGACATCGCCTCGAGCACCGGACTCCTCTACGTCGTCAACTTCGATCTGCACGGGGATATGTCGCCGAGTACGGTTTCGGTGATCGAGACGGGCACGATGGCCGAGGTCGCCCAGATCGAAGTTGGGATGATGCCGCACAGCTCGAGGCTGAACGCCGCAGGAGACCGGCAGTATTCGGTCATGATGATGAGCGACGAACTGGTCGAGATCGATGCGTTCGGCTTCGAGGTGACGCGCCGCCTGGCGCTTGGTGAGATGTCGATGGCGGACCATGACCACAACGGCCGCGGCGGCATGGTGGATCCGACGGTCCGGCCCACCTGGGTCGAGCCCGCCCCAGGTGGCCGCTTCGCCTACGTGGCCGCGAACGGATCGAACGAAATCCTCGAGATCGATCTCGATCGG
>CAZTTI010000426.1:0-9931 GCA_964615925.1 uncultured Solibacteraceae bacterium | reverse complement strand
GCGCTGAAGCGCTACATCAACCGCCAGATGTCGAAGCGTCCCTTGATCCTTCCCATCATCATGGAAATTTAAGTCCCGAGCGGAGTATCGCCGTTGGACGTCATTCAGGCCATCGTCCTTGGAGCAGTCCAGGGAATCACCGAGTTCCTGCCGATCTCGAGCACCGGACACCTCATCCTCGTCCCATGGCTCTTCGGCTGGGAGGAACAAGGGCTGGCGTTCGACGTCGCCCTGCATCTGGGCACGCTCGTGGCCCTGGTCTGGTACTTCCGTGCTGAATGGATCGAGTTCGCGCGGGCCGGGATCCGCCTGATCTCGCGCGGAAAAGGCGACGGAGGGCTGGACCACTCCGGCAAAATGGTTTTGCTCATTGCGGCCGGGACGATCCCCGGAGCCCTGGCCGGACTCCTGGCCGAGGATCTGGTCGAGATCTACCTGCGCAGTCCGCTCGTGGTGGCGGCCACGTTGATCGGGATCGCCCTGGTCCTCGTCGCGGCGGAACGTCTCGGAAGACGGGAAAAAGCCGTGGAAGCGATCGGCTGGACGGACGCCCTCGTGATCGGCGCGGCCCAGGCCCTCGCCATCGTTCCCGGCGTGTCGCGTTCCGGAATCACGATCGCTGCGGGTTTGTTCCGCCACCTGCACCGCGATGCCGCCGCCCGCTTTTCCTTTTTTCTCTCGGCCCCCCTCATCGCTGGAGCCGCCGGAAAGAAGCTGACCGACCTCATTGCGGCCGGTCTCACCGCCGACCAGACCCTCGCCCTGGGCGCGGGCATCCTCTCCGCGGCCGTCGTGGGTTACCTTGCGATCTCTTTCATGTTGCGGTATTTGGCCCGGAACACAACATATGTGTTCATCTACTACCGCATCATGCTGGGCCTTGTGGTCTTCCTCGCATTCTGGGCGGGATTCCGATAGAATTCCACACGGCTGCATGGAAGTTCTTGGATGAAGCTGCTGGGTTATCTCCGCCCCACCGAACACCGCCGCCTGAACGAAGGCGTGGGGTTGATTCTCGTGACCGTGGCCGTCCTGGTCGCGCTGAGCCTGATCTCCTTCAACGCCTCGGACCCTTCGTTCAACATCAGCCGCAATGCCGACTTCGCCGATCGCCCTGAAAATCTGGTCGGGGTCGTGGGATCGTACGTTTCCGATCTCGTCTTCCAGGCATTCGGTTTTGCGGGCTTCCTCATCCCCATTTTTCTCGGCGTCTACGCTTTTCACTGGCTGGCCTCCTGGAACGTCGCCAATGTCGGACCCCGTCTGGCGGGCATGGCCTTGATGTTGCTCGCCCTTTCGGCCGCGCTGGCGCTCTTGCCCGTGCCGCGCATCGACGCCGAGATCCCGGCCGGTGGAGGGACCGGAACGCTCGTCGCCCGGTGGCTGGCCGAGACGTTCAACCCAACCGGAACGGTCGTGCTGCTGGCCTCGTCGCTCTTGGTCTCGCTGCTCTTCACAACGACGTTTTCGCTCGAACGCACCGCCGCCGCCATCGGGCCGCGGTTGGGATTCGTGGCCGCCTGGCGCGAACGGGTCTTCACCTCGTGGTCGGAGTGGAGGAAGCAGCAGACGCGTCGCCGCATCGAAAAGAAACACGCCCGAATGGAAACCCGGCATGCCGCGGTTCCCGAGACCCGGGTTGAACCCCCAGTCGAACAACGGAAGGCGGAGTCCCCGCGCCGGGTCCCGGCCCCGGCGCGGAAGAAGTCTGCCGAATCACGGGGCCTTTTCGGCAACGATCCCGGCGTCGAGGCCGTGTCTCCAACCGAGCGAACTCCACCCCGTCAGCCCCCTTCGACCTTCCGCGAGGTCGATTTCCCGCCCACGGACCTGCTCCACCCGTCCGAATCGGAGATCGAGTTCGACGAAGACGAGCTCCGCGACCGCGCCAAACTGCTCGCCGCCAAGGCGGGGGAGTTCGATGTGATCGGCCAGATCCAGGAGATCCATCCGGGTCCCGTCGTCACGACATTCGAGTTCAAACCCGAACCCGGGATCAAGTATTCGCGCATCATCAGCCTGGCCGACGACCTGTGCCTCGCTCTCGAGGCCGAATCCATCCGCATCGACCGGATGCCGGGAAAGTCCACCGTGGGGATGGAGATCCCCAACCCCGACCGCGCAACGATCGCGCTCCGCGAACTGCTCGAGTCCGAGGAATACCTCCACACATCGGCTGCGCTGCCGCTCGCGCTGGGCAAGGACATCACCGGCCGCATCGTGATTTCCGACCTGGCGCGGATGCCCCACCTGCTCATCGCGGGATCCACGGGAACGGGGAAATCGGTTTCGCTCAACTGCCTGATCCTTTCCCTGCTCTATCGCTCGCAACCCGATCAGGTGAAACTGATCATGATCGATCCGAAGCGGCTCGAACTGGGTCTCTACCAGGACATCCCCCACTTGATGGTCCCGGTCGTCACCGAGCCGATCCAGGCGACCAACGCGCTCAAGTGGGCCGTCAGCGAGATGGAGTCCCGGTACAAGAAGCTCGCCCGGCAGGGGGTGCGCACACTCGAGGCCTACAACCAGCACGTCCGGCGGATCGACCCGGAAAACCCGCCGCGCACGGCCTCTATGAACGAAGGCGACGAAGCGCCGACCGAGTTGCCGTACATCGTGATCATCATCGACGAGCTGGCCGACCTCATGATGGTGGCGTCGAAAGACGTGGAAACCTGCATCACGCGCCTCGCGCAGATGGCGCGCGCGGTCGGGATCCATTTGATCCTCGCGACGCAACGGCCGTCGGTCGACGTCATCACCGGTTTGATCAAGGCCAACTTCCCCGCGCGCATTTCCTTCCGCGTGGCGTCGAAGATCGACTCCCGCACGATTCTCGATTCCAACGGGGCCGAATCCCTGCTCGGACGCGGCGACATGTTGTTCCTCCCCCCGGGGTCCTCGCGCCTCATGCGGGTTCACGGCCCGATGGTCAGCGAGAAGGAAGTCGCCCGGGTGGCGGAATACCTGAAGTCCCAGGGGGATCCGACCTACGACGAATCGATCATCGAGTCCCCCGAGGAACGCCGCGCGCTCGAGGCCTCCGGACCGGCCGACGAGCTCTACGACGCGGCCGCGCGGCTGGTCGTCGCGATGGGCAAGGCGTCGACCTCCGCGCTCCAGCGCCGGCTCCGAATCGGCTATGGCCGCGCGGCCAGCCTGCTCGATCAGATGGAGGCCGACGGCATCGTGGGTCCTCCGGAGGGCAGCAAGCCGCGCGAGGTCCTGGTCAAACCCGACTTCTTCTCCGAGTTCGACAACCGCGACCCGGAAGAACCTGTAAACTAGTCTCTCCGGCCGAACGAGAACGAAACCGCCGGTCCTCGAAACTCCATGGGATTCAGAACCGACGCGATCCATGCGGGCCAGCAGCCCGACCCGACTACGGGCGCCGTTTCGGTACCCATCTACCAGACGTCCACCTACGTTCAGGAGGCCGTCGGCCGCCACAAGGGATACGAATACGCGCGGACCCAGAATCCTACGCGGAAGGCGCTCGAGGATTGCCTGACCGTGATCGAGGGCGGCGCGGGCTGTTGTGCCTTTGCCTCGGGAATGGCCGCGGAGACCGCAATCACCCAGATGCTCCTCCGCCAGGGCGACCACGTGATCTCGACGAACAACGTGTACGGCGGGACGTTCCGGCTGTTCGACCGGATCATTCGTCATTACGGCGTCGAGTTCAGCTACGTCGACACGTCGAACGTCGGCCACGTGCGCAACGCCATGCGCGAAACGACGCGCATGGTCTTCGTCGAAACGCCGACGAACCCCATCATGACGATCTCCGATATCGAGGCCATCGCCGAGATCACGAGGAACGCCGACGACTGCCGGCTCGTGGTCGACAACACGTTCATGAGCCCGTATCTCCAGAAGCCGCTCGCGCTCGGCGCCGACATCGTCCTCCACTCCACGACGAAGTTTCTGAACGGCCACAGCGACAGCATCGGAGGCGCCGTGGTTCTCGCCGACGAATCCGACGTCGAGCGTTTGCAGTTCGTCCAGAACGCGGCCGGAGCCATCATGGCGCCGTTCGATGCCTGGCTCGTCCTGCGCGGGATCAAGACGCTGCCCCTGCGCATGGAGGCCCACAATCTGAACGGCCGGACCCTCGCCCGATACCTGGCATCGAAACCGCAGGTCCGGAAGGTCTATTACCCGGGACTCGACGACCACCCCCAGCATCGGCTGGCCAAGAAACAGATGTCGGGTTTCGGCGGGATGATTGCGTTCGACCTCGGCTCGCGCGAGGCGGCCGAGCGGTTGCTCGAACGGGTCGAGTTGTGCGCGCTGGCGGAAAGCCTTGGCGGCGTGGAAACGCTGATATCGCACCCGGCGACGATGACCCACGCGGCGGTCCCGGCCAAGGAACGCGAAAAACTGGGGATCACCGAAGGGCTGGTCCGGTTGTCGGTGGGGATCGAGGATACCGAAGACTTGATGGCGGATCTCGAGCAGGCGTTCGGGGATTGAGGGGGTACTTTTCTGAACATGAATCGATTCTGGGCACTGCCCTTCTGTCTCCTCACATTTCCCTTGACCGCGTCCGCGCAGGAAGCGGCCTGGCCGCAGTGGGGAGGTCCCGACCGCAACTTCATCGCGCCGTCCGGCGATCTCGCCGATACATGGCCCAACGACGGTCCGCCCGTATTGTGGTCGCGGCCGCTCGGGCTGGGGCATTCGTCGATCGTCGTCGACGACGGCGTCCTGTACACGATGTATCGTCCGGGGACCGAGATGGGCCGCGGCGGCCCCTGGGAAAGCCGCGAACGCGTCGTGGCGATCGACAGCGCGACTGGGGAAACCGTCTGGGAACACGAATACGCCTCCGAGCCCCTGAACTTCAGCTACGGCGCAGGCCCGCATTCCACGCCCCTCATCGCCGGGGACCGGATCTTTACGGCCGGAACGAACAAACAGCTCTTCGCGTTCGACAAGGCGACGGGCGACGTGCTTTGGTCGCACGATCTCGTCGCCGACTTCGGGGCTCCGCCGACCTTGATCCGGCCCGCGGTGAAGGCGGGGTTCGCCGCGAGCCCCCTGGCCTACGACGGCACGGTCATCCTCCAGGTCGGCGGCGAGGGCCAGGCCGTGATGGCGTTCGACCAGGCCACCGGCCGGCCCGTCTGGTCGGCCGGCGATTTTCTCGTGGCCCAGGCCGCCCCGCTCCTGATCGACGTCAACGGCCAGCACCAGCTCGTGATCTTCGGCGGGCAGTCGGTTCACGGACTCGATCCTCAGTCGGGCGAATCGCGCTGGTCCCACCCTCACGACACCAGCGGCGACATGAACAACTCGATGCCGGTCTGGGGACCGGACAACATCTTGTTCCTCTCGTCGGCGTACAACCAGGGAAGCCGTGGGCTGCGCCTGGTCCGGTCGGGAGAGACGACGACGGTCGAAGAGCTCTGGTTCTCGAACCGCTTCGGCCTGATGTTCTCGAACGCGATTCGCCTCGGGGACCACATCTACGGAACCGACGGGGACTTCGGTCCGGCCTTCATCGCCGCCCTCGATGTGACCGACGGGTCGATCGCGTGGCAACAACGGGGATTCGGGCGATCGAGCCTGCTCGTTGCCGACGACAAGGCCATTATCCTCGACGAGGACGGGCGCCTCGTTCTGGCGCGCCTCGCGCCGGACGGCATCACGGTCCTCGCCGAGGCCGGGATCTTCGACACGCAATCCTGGACCGTGCCCACGCTGGTGGGCACGACGCTCTACGCCCGCGACCGGGCCAAGATCGTCGCGCTCGACCTGGGCGAATAGGGTGACCGCGCCTCGCCCCCTCCGCAACATCGCGATCGTCGCGCACGTCGACCATGGAAAAACGACGCTCGTCGACGCCATGTTGTGGCAGAGCGGAACGTTTCGGGAGAACCAGGACGTCGCCGAGCGCGTCATGGACTCGATGGATCTCGAGCGCGAAAAGGGCATCACGATCATGGCCAAGAACACGGCCATCCAATACGGCGCGATCAAGATCAACATCGTCGACACGCCGGGCCACGCCGATTTCGGCGGCGAGGTGGAACGGACGCTCCGGATGGTCGACGGCATCATGCTGCTGGTCGACGCCGCCGAAGGCCCGCTCCCGCAAACGCGCTTCGTGCTCTCGAAGGCGCTGGATCTCGACCTGCCGGCCATCGTCGTGATCAACAAGATCGACCGCAAGGACGCGCGGCCCGCCGAGGTCCTGAACGAAGTCTACGACCTCTTCATCGACCTCGACGCCAGCGACACGCAGGTGGAGTTCCCCGTGATCTACACGGTGGCGCGCGAAGGCAAGTGCACGCTCGACCTCTCTTCGGGACTCGACGGCATGATGGACCTCCAGCCCTTGTTCGACGCCATCGTCGCCCACGTTCCCGCGCCTTCGGGCGAAGACGACCACTCCGTTCAGGTCCTGATCACCAACGTCCAGCCCGACCCGTACCGTGGCCCCCTCGCCGTCGGCCGCGTCATCCAGGGAACGCTCCGAAGCGGTCAGGCGGTCACGATCTGCCACCGGGGGGGCGGCCGTTCTCCCGCCACGGTGACGGCCCTTTTCGAGTATCGCGGCCTGGAACGGGTCGAGGTGAAGTCCTCCGGCCCGGGCGCCATCATCGCCATTGCCGGAATGGAGGGGATCGGGCTGGGCGAGACCATCGCGGACGGAGAGGACCCCCACCCGCTGGCTCCGATCGCGGTCGACGAGCCGACGATGTCGATCGAGTTCCGGATCAACGATTCGCCGTTCAGCGGACGCGACGGCCAGTTCGTCACGTCGCGCAACCTCCGGGACCGGTTGATGAAGGAAGCGGAGACCAACCTCTCGATCCGTGTCGAAACGACCGACTCTCCGGACCGGTTCATCGTCTATGGACGCGGCGAGCTGCAGATGGCGATCCTCATCGAACAGATGCGGCGGGAGGGCTACGAGCTTTCCGTCGGGATGCCTCAGGTCCTGACCAAAACCGTCGACGGCGGCAAGCACGAGCCGTACGAATCGGCCCTCGTCGACGTGTCCGAGGAGTTCATGGGCCTCGTCGTCCAGAAGCTCGGAACGAGGAAAGGAATCCTTTCGAGAATGATCAACCATGGATCGGGACGCGTGCGGTTGGAGTTCGAGATCCCGAGCCGCGGGCTCATCGGCTACCGGACCGAGTTCCTGACCGACACGAAGGGAACCGGAATCCTCACCCACCTGTTTCTGGGCTACCGTCCGTGGGCGGGCTCCATCACGCACCGGACTTCGGGCGCCCTCGTTGCCGACCGGAAGGGACGCGTCACCGGTTACGCCATCCTGAACCTCCAGGAACGCGGCGAGCTGTTCGTCGGCCCGACCGAAGAGGTCTACGATGGGATGATCGTCGGCGAGAACAGCCGCGACGTCGATCTCGACGTCAACGTGACGAAGGAAAAGAAGCTCACGAACATGCGGTCCTCGACGGCGGACAACTTCGAGAAGCTGGTCCCGCCGCGGAAGATGTCGCTCGAGGAAGCCATCGAGTTCGTGCGCGAGGACGAATTGATCGAGATCACCCCGAAAACGTTCCGCCTTCGCAAGCGGCACCTCGACCCGAACGATCGCAAACGCTACACGATGGTGGTCCGCAACGAGTGAGCGAGTAGATCGCGCGACCCGACCCTCTTGCTGCAGACACACTCCTGGCACGTGGGGTGTTTCGAAACATCGAGCGACGCGCGAAACCGTACGGCGCGATCCCCGTTCAATCCGTCGAGGCTTCCCACCACGGGATGGAAGAAACACGGGCGGATCTCCCCGGACGTTTCGACGACAACCGACACCCAGGGCGCGTTGCACCGGACCGGCGGAGCCTCTCCACACCCGATCCGGGCGAGGAAGGTTCGATGGAGGGAGCGGAGACGGTCGATCCCCGACTCGATGAAGCCGTTCTCGGGTCTTTCCTCGAGGATGGCAATGCCCTCCCGCATGCGTTCGATGCCGTCGGCCATCGGCGAGATCCCGTCGTTGTCCACCGCGTGATCGTCGTGCCCGCGGCCGAACGCGGCCGACGTCCGGTCGACGGCGAGGAACGAGATCTGATCGCAGCCGCTCTCCCGGGCCGCGTCGACCAGCTCCGGGAGCCGGGAAACGTTCTCGCGTTGCAGCGTGCATCGGGCGACGATCCGGGGACACGGATCGAGCCGGCGGAGGAACTGGATCCCTTCCGCCATCCGGTCGTAGCCGTCCACGCCCCGGATCTTCCGGTAGGAACCGGCGTCCGGCGCATCGAACGAGACGAAAAAGGATTCGACTCCGCGCACCTCTCCCGGGGTAAAGCGGGACAGCGTCAGCGCGTTCGTCGCGACGAGGACCGACGGCCCCATCTCCCCGAGGCGCGAGACGACATCGAGAAACCGCGGGTGCATCGTCGGCTCGCCACCGGTGAGGAGGACTTCCATCGGGCGCCACTCGTCGATCTTCGCGTAGACTTCTTCGAGCCGTCCGTCGGACATCTCCCGCAGTCCGGGCTCACGAATCCGTTCGTTGTTCTGCCAGATGGCGCAGGAAAGGCAACGGCTGTTGCAGATGTCGTTCAGGTTGACGACGACGATCGGGACCGTCGACAGGTGATGGGTCCGCTGCTGAAGGAGAACGCGGGCCGCGCGGCCAAAACGGTTCATGGGCCCTCCGCCCGGACCACGCCTTCGTACAATTCATCACGCGCCGGGCGGTCCAGTCGGCGTCTTCGGACAAGACGGAGAAGCAGTTTCTGAGATCGGGCGCGCAAGCCTCGATGAGGCTGCTTCGCACCGGTTCCTGTTTGGGATCTCTGCTCCTCCATGAGCAGAGGCCGCGTTGGAGATTCTATGAAAGTGACCGTTGCTGCGGTGCTGCTTCAGTGGCGCCTAGGGTTATCACTATTCTCGTGAGTGCATGGCCTTGATCGTCTTCGGCTTTCCCGGTGCGCTCGCGTCGGTGGCGTTGTGTGGGCTCGGTATCGCTCGCCTGAAGCCGTTGTTTCTATTGCTGGGAGCCGTTTTGGCAACGCCGTCCGCTTTCTACCTCGGCCTCGCCGGATGGTGGCCCATGCTCCTCATACCGGGATTTCCACTCGGCGCCGCTGCGGCCATCATATCGCAGCGCCGCGTGCTGGCCAGCATTTCAGTTTCCGTGCTACTGCGAGTGGATGTGGGCCTGAAGGCGCACCTTGCTCTCCAGCATCACCGCTAGGGCCAGGCCGAGACGCCGGTCCAGGCGGCGGTCGGGATCCGGCGAGAAATCGACCTCCATGTGAGGGCGCAGCCTGTAGAGACGCCAGACGAACGACGCGACCAACTGGCCTCCGACGGTGAGTTCGTACTTCACGAGTCCCAGTCCGATGCCAACCTGTTCGGCCGCGCCCAGGGGCATCCCCGCTCCATTCAGCAGGCGCCAGTGGCGCCCCAGGGTACGGCTCCGTTCGAAGGTGCCGAGGAGCCGCCCTTCGGGGTCGACCACCTCCCAAGCCGTCTCCCACAGGCGACCCTTCGAGCGCACGGTGAGCAGACGCTCGCCCGTGACCTCCACCAGCCCGGTCTCGCCATCGTTCTCAGCGGTCCGAAAAAGCGGCCGCTCCTGGGGGTCATACGCGGGACCCGAAATCTCATACGGACGTCGCCCGGGCAGCAGGCCAAGCCACGGATTATGCGGCCTGACGAGATAGGCAGCATAGCGGAGTGCGGCGGTGTCGAGCCCGCCGGTTGCGGGACCCGGCCGCAAGGGTGTGTCGGAACCAGCCGGGATGGTCGCCGAAGGACGAACGTCGGGCGAGAGCACCGCCTGGTCGCCCCAGCGTCCACTCCACCCCGCTACGCGTGGCTCCGGCTCGCTCTCGTCTCCGGATATCCTCGAGCGTGCCATGACAACGACCGCGACACCGAAGCCAACGTAGGCGACGAACTGCCAGCGGAGGCTCTCGACGGCAGCGGCACTCTG
>CAZTTI010000425.1:0-4947 GCA_964615925.1 uncultured Solibacteraceae bacterium | reverse complement strand
AGGAACGCATCGCCCAGGTCAGCTTCGTGTTCCTCCTGACCGTCATCGTTTTCGTGCTCTATAACGACGTCGTCAAGCTCATGCCCCAGGGCTGATGTCCCTCACGCGCCGCTCCAGCACCGAATCGGCGGAGATGCGGGTCTTCAGGAAGTATCTCGAGGACAACCATCTCAAGCAGACGCCCCACCGGGCGTTGATCCTCGAAACCTTCATCGCGAACGAGGGCCACCGGAGCGTCGAGGACATCCACAGAGACGTCCGCGAACGGGACCCGAAGGTCGGCTACACGACCATCTACCGGACGATGAAGCTCCTGACCGACGCGGGGCTCGCCCGCGAAGTGGATCTCGGCGACGGCATGACGCGGTACGAGCACCTGTACAACCACAAGCACCACGATCACATGATCTGCACCGAGTGCGGGCGCTCGATCGAGTTCCTCAACGCCGAGATCGAAAAGCTGCAGGACGTGGCCTCGCGGAAACTGGGCTTCAAGGTCCTCGACCACCGGCTCCAGATCTACGGAATCTGCCGGTCCTGCCGCGGTTCCTGACGCCTCACGAGATCGACCGCCCACTCCATCGCGGTCGCCATTCCTTCCGCATCGGCCACGCCCTTTCCGGCGATCTCGTACGCCGTGCCATGGTCGGGCGACGTGCGCACGAACCTCAGGCCGAGGGTGACGTTGGCCGCCGTGCGCGGCGCGATGATCTTCACCGGGGCCAGGCCCTGGTCGTGGTATGGCGCGACGACGACGTCGAACTCTCCGGCGTGCGCCCGGGCGTACAGGCTGTCGGCTGGAAGGGGCCCGGTGACGTCGAGACCGCGGGCGCGCGCTTCCGCGGCTGCGGGGGCGAGAATCGCGTCGTCTTCGGTTCCGAACCGCCCGCCCTCTCCGGCATGCGGATTGACCGATGCGAGCGCGATACGCGGCGCACCCCAGCCGAAACGGGCCAGTTCCCGCGCGACGAGGTCGAGCACGGATTCGTATCGGCCGATCGAAAGGGAATCCAGGGCCTCGCGAAGCGCCATGTGGGTCGTGACGAGGACAACTTTGAACGTCGGCGTGAAGAACGACATCGCCGTCGGCGGGTTTCCCGCCAACGTCGTCAGGAACTCGGTCTGGCCCCGAAACCGCGGGCCCGCCATCGCCTTGTTCAACGGCGCGGTGACGATGGCGTCGAGTTTTCCGGCCGTGGCCGCATGCGCGGCGGCCTCGAGCGCCGCCACCGCGCGGCGGCCCGACTCGGGCGAGCCCGCACCCCACTCGATGGTGGCTTCAGCTTCGGGAAGGAACACCACGCGAAGGACGCCGGGTGCGGCCGGTCGATCGTCGGTCCAATCGATCCCGTGTCCAAAGCGCTCGAAGTTGGCCAGGAAGTCCGGACGCGTCACGTACAGGGTCCAGGCCGCGCGGGGGAAAACTCGCCGCAGCGCGCCGAAGACGACCTCCAGTCCGATCCCGGCCGGGTCGCCGGCCGTGACGCCGATCGAGGGCCGAGCCACCAGTCAGGCGTTCTCCTGAGCCTTGAACATGTACTTGATGCTGTGTTTCGGAACGAGGAGGTGCGGTGCCGACCGGCGCTGAAGCCGAAGGCTGTGTTTGTCGTACCACTCGATGGTGCCATGAACCTCTTCGCCGTCGGTGAGCACCAGCACCATCGGCGTCCGGTTTTGGATCTGCTTCGCGTAGTAGAAGTTCTCGGCGTTGGTCTGGTCTGTCTGCGACGGCTTACGGCGTGGCCGGGGAGCCATCCGTTCCTTGAGGTCGGACAAACTCGGCCGAATCAACTTGCGATTGGACATGAGTGCCTCTGTTACGACTTACTGGTGCGTCTTCTGGCCGGTTTCCGCGTTCGACGGTGTTCGTTCGAAGTGCTGGCAGCGTGGAGCGGGCGTTTTCGTTGAGGTGATTTTATCGGGAACGCCGCGCTTTGTCATTCAGTATCTCGGACGTGCGCGGGTTGATGGCGATGGCGAGCGTGTCGGTCAACGTCTGCCGGTGAACGTGGCTGCCCAGAGCGTTTTCGATGTAGGCAATCGTGTCGCCGATCGCGACGAGCCGGTCCAGCGTCACGGCCTCGGCGGCGATGGAGAGCCGGTCGAGCCGGTCGGCGTTCACGACGTCGTCGTCCATCGAATGCTTGAGACGAAGGAGGTCGGCGACCAGGACCACGAGGACGTGGAGCTTGTCCACGTACGTCTCCTTGTCCCGGGCCAGGTCGGCGGACGCGGACGGGAGCGCGGCCAACGCACGATCCTTGGCCTCGAGCGCGTGTTCGAGGAAGTTCAGCATCGCGTCCCGCATGCCGACGAGCTGGTCGGGCTCGGCCGTCAGCGCGAAGCCGACAGAGCCTTCCGACCAGCGGATGACGAGGTCGTGGGTGACTCCGGCCGACCGGATCTCGTCCGGCGGCACCGGGGCGAAGCGATAGGTCTGGCACCGCGAGCGCACGGTGACCAGAAGGTCGGCCAGATTGTTCGTGATCAGGACGAAATAAGTCCGCGGCGGCGGCTCTTCGAGCACCTTGAGCAGGGCGTTGGAGGCCTGGGCCGTCATCCGCCGCGCCGGATCGATGATGACGACGCGGGCGGCCGTCTTTTCCACCTCCACGGCGAACGTTTCGCGGAGGTCCCGAATCTGCCCGATCTTGATCTCGCTCGCGTCCTCCTCGACCGTGATCGTGGTCACGTGCACATCGCTCGCGCGCTCGATGCGCCGGCACGGGCCGCACGTACCACACGGACGGTCCGGCGCATGGCAATTGAGCATCTGGGCCATGCGGAGAGCCAGCGTGTGTTTGCCGACACCGTCGGGTCCGGTGAAAATCAGCCCGTGAGGCAGCCGGCCGTGGGCGATCTTCTGTTCGATCTGGTCGACGATGGCGCGGTTACCCAGGAATCGTGGGGAAGTCACCGTGCGATGACCATCTCGAGAACGCCCCGGATACGTTCGGCCACGTCTTCGACCGCGCCGTCGGCGGGCACGACACGGATGCGGCCCGGCTCGCGAGCGGCCAGCTGGAGGTATCCCGCGCGGACGCGTTCGTAGAACGCGATGTCCTCGTCCTCGAACCGGCCTTCGCTCGAAGCGCGAGCGGCATTGCGGCTCCGGGCCCGCGAAAGTCCGTCCTCGGGATCGATGTCGAGCAGGATCGTGACGTCGGGACGGGTGTCACGGCAGACGAGATCGGTCAGGCGCGAGATCAGTTCGATCTCGATTCCGCGCCCGTAACCCTGATAGGCCATCGACGCGTCGTAGAAGCGGTCGGAGATCACAACGTCCCCACGGGCGAGAGCCGGAAGAATGTTCTCGGCGATGTTCTGACGGCGTGAGGCGTAGAACAGAAGCAGTTCGGCTTCGTCAGTCAGGCCGCTCGTCTTCGAGTCGAGAACGATCCGGCGGATGGCGTCACCGACGCGCGTGCCTCCCGGCTCGCGAGTGAGGAACACGCCGGTTCCCTCGGCCTCGAGACGTTCGGCGAGCCGGGCGATCTGGGTGGTTTTGCCGCATCCCTCGATGCCCTCAAAGCTTACGAACAGCCCCGGCTTCATAAGCCGGGTATTGTACCAGAAGCTCGGCCGAGGCCAGGGCGCCGGTCTCTTCGGCTTCGACGTCGAGACGGGCCTCGAGCGGTTCGATCTGCTCGAGCCGCGCGCGCGTTTCCGGGTGTTTCGGAACGAAGAGCGAACAGCAGTCCTGGTCTGGAAGGATCGAGATTTCGTACGTGCCGATCGCGCGCGCCGTCCGCACGATCTCTTCCTTGTCGCTCCCCACCAGCGGACGCAGGATCGGCATGTCGACCGACCGGCTGATCACGTCCATGTTCTCGAGCGTCTGCGAGGCCACCTGCCCGAGGCTGTCCCCGGTCACGAGGACCCGGGCCCGTTCGCGCCGGGCGATCCGCTCGGCCAGCCGCATCATGTACCGCCGGTATAGGATGACGCGGGTTTCCGGTGGGGTCTCGGTCATGATCCGGCGCTGGATGCCGGCGAACGGCACCATGTAGAGGCGGGCGCGATGTTGGTAGCCCGCGAGCAACGTGGCCACCTGCCGGGCCTTTTCCTGGGACTCGCGGTTCGTGTGGGGAAAGCTGTGGAAGTGAATGAAAATGGCGGTGCAGCCGCGCCGCATCATCCGCCATGCCGCGACCGGGGAGTCGATGCCGCCGGAAAGCAGGACGGCCACGCGGCCTCCGGTATGGGATGGGAGACCTCCCGGTCCCGGAATCCGTTCGACCGAGATCAACGCCTGCCCTTCGACGAGTTCGATCCAGCAGGTCCTCTCGGCGTGGGAAAGGTCGACACGCGCCCCCGACCGCTCGACGACGACGCCACCCACCAGACGATTCAGTTCGACGGAATTCATCGGGAACCGCTTGTCGGGCCGCCGGGTGTCGATGCGGAACGACGCAAACGGTTCGGCACGGATCAGATCCCAGGCCGTTTCGGTGATTGTGTCGACGTCCCAGCCCACCCGCCGTCCCTCGCCGAAATTGGCAATGCCGAAGACGCGCGTCAGCCGGTCCTTGACCGGCGCGATGTCGGCGCCGGACGGGATGTCGAGCAGCATCCGCCCCGAAATGCGCCGTGCCCGGGGCAGGCCAAGCCCCTCCATCGTTTCGTTGATGTTCTGGAGCAGCCGGTTCTCGAAGTAGTCCCGGTTACCCTTCTTGAGCGCTAACTCACCGTAGTGAATGATGACGAGGCGGCTCATGCTGAGGCATTATGCCGCAGCTTGACAGTGTTCGGTTCGGCTCCTCAGCTTTGCCGATACCCGAACCGCGCCGCGTACCCTCGGGGTAGCCGCCGTAACTCCTTGATACTGTTAAAGACGCAGGAGGACGACCGTAGGCATTTGGGCGTGAACTGTGTTAATTAAGTAGGCTGTTGGCCGAGTCTTGCGCAAATTTTGCGAGGCAGCCTCGCGAAGGGAATCCATGAGAG
>CAZTTI010000424.1:0-6995 GCA_964615925.1 uncultured Solibacteraceae bacterium | reverse complement strand
GAGCCACGGCCCTCGTCCACGAAGCCTTCATCAAGCTGCTCCCCGCGGGGGAGATCCCGGCCCGGGACCGGGACCACTTCGTGGCCGTGGCGGCTCGCGCGATGCGGCAGATCCTCATCGACCGGGCCCGGCAGCGTCTGGCCGAGAAGCGAGGGGGCGCAGCGGTTCGCGTCACGATGACGGATCGGGTGCTCGACGGAATCGAGAAGGCCGGCGACGGGAAGCGGGTCGACGTCATCGCGGTCGACAATGCGCTCTCGCGGCTGGGCGAGGTCGACCCCGCCGCCGCGAACGTCGTTGAACTCCGGTTTTTCGGCGGGATGACGATCGAGGAGGTCGCCCGCCTACGGGGAATGTCCCCGGCGACCGTGAAACGGCATTGGGCGTTTGCACAGGCCTGGCTGCGCCGGGAACTCGAATGACATCGTCGGACCATTACCGGCGTCTCCGAGCTCTTTTCGAGGAGGCCACACGCTTGCCCGAAGCCGAACGCGAATTTTTCATCCGCGACGCCACGTCTGACGATCGGGACCTGGGCGTCGAGCTGGCGGCCCTCGTCCAGGCCTACCGGGAGGACGACGACTTCCTCGAACCGTCGGCGAATCCCCCGCTCGAGGAAGACGCGCACGATGGCGATCCTCTGTCGCCGGGAGCGCGTCTCGCCCACTACGTCATCGAGTCCGAAATCGGGCGGGGGGGCATGGGCGTGGTTTACCTCGCGCGGGACACGCGGCTCGAACGCCCGGTCGCATTGAAGGCCCTCAACCCACGTCTGCTTTCGGACCCGAAACAGATCGAACGTTTCCGGCGCGAGGCCCGGGCGGCCGCATCCCTGCGCCACCCCGCCATTGCGACCGTCCACGCCCTCGAGGAACAGGACGGCCGTTTCTATATCGTCGCCGAATACCTGCCCGGAGGCCGCCTCGGCGCGGAGATTCCTGAAGGCGGCCTGCCAATCGCCGAAGCGCTCTCCATCGTGCGCCAGATCGCGGAGGGACTGGCCGAAGCCCACGCCCGGGGCGTCGTCCACCGGGACCTCAAACCCGACAACATCATCCTGGACGCATCCCGCCGTCCGAAGCTGGTGGATTTCGGCCTGGCCGTCGTCGCCACCTCAATGGCCGGTGGGGAGCAGAAGCTCACCCGCACGGGGTTCCTCCTGGGAACGCCCGGCTACATCTCGCCCGAACAACTGGAAGGCCTTCCGGGTGATGCGAGGAGCGACCAATTCGCGCTGGGCGTCGTCCTCGTCGAACTGATGACGGGAAGAAATCCGTTCCTCGGCACGAGCGTTGCCGCAACCGTCGCCGCGATCCTCCGGAATGAACCCGGGATGCCCCCCAGCGTTCCCGATGCCGTGGCGCGGATCGCACGCCGGTGCATCGATAAGAACCCCGAGCGCCGGTACGGATCCATGGAAGACCTCTCCCGGGACCTCGGCAACGCCCAGCGCGGCCTGACGGACCCGCAGCCCGGCACACCGCAGGAATTGCCAGCACCCAATGGCCGGCGGCTCCATGCGTATTGGTGGAATTTCCACCAGACCGTCGTCCTGCTCCTCTACGGAGCGATGATCGGCATCGGTTGGCTCGTCCTCGAGCAGGGATCGGCCGGCTGGACGATGCGGGCGATCTTCTTCGCGATCCTTGCGAGCGCGATTGGGGCGGGGACCCTACGCGCGCATCTGCTCTTCACCTGGCGTTTCAACGCCGACGCGCTCTCCGACCAGCTTCGACGGACACGCCCCTGGCTCATCGGTACCGATGCGTTGTTCAGCGTGGCGCTGATGCTCGGGGCTTTGTGGGCCATGCCCGTGAGTTCACTGGCCGCAAGCGCATTCGCGGCCGTTTCCGTCGGTCACGCCTTCGCCTTCTTTTTCGTCGAGCCGACCACCACGCGAACGATCTTCCCGGCGCGCTGATCGTTCCGCGTCGTTTTTCTTGAGCCGGAACGAACCCGTTCCGCGCATTCAGAACCAGAGAGACATGAAAAGCCTTGCTTCACGGAGATCGCCATGAACACCACGGCCCATCACGAACGGCACCAGCAAAGCCTCCTCGCTCGACCCGAACGGGCCCTCCTGGCGGTGTTCGCCGAGCGCATGCCCCGGTCGGTGAACCCGGATCACCTGACGAGTCTGGGGTTTGGGGGAATCCTCCTCGCCGCAGGCGCATACGCGGCGGCCCCTTGGGATCCCCGGTTCCTCCTCCTGGTCCTTCCGGGGCTCGGACTCCACTGGTTCGGAGACAGCCTCGACGGGACGCTGGCGCGGACGCGGCGCTGTTCCCGGCCGCGTTACGGTTACTATCTCGACCACGTCCTCGACACCGCGGGTGCAATCCTCCTCGTCGGCGGGATGGCTTTTTCGGGTTTGATGACGCCGATCGTAGGCCTGGTGTTGCTGGTCGCCTATCTCGCGGTGTCCGCGGAGACCTATCTGGCCGCGCACGCCGTCGGCGTCTTCCGGATGTCCTATGCGGGATTCGGTCCCACCGAGCTCCGAATCCTGCTCGGAATCGGAACTCTCGCCGCGTATCTCGATCCCGTCGTCTCGCTGGGACGGCTCGGGACGTTTCTGCTCTTCGACGTCGGTTCGGTGGGGGCGATCTTCGCGCTGGTTGTCACGTTCGCATTCGCCGCAATCTCCCGATCGCGGGAGCTCTATCGCGCCGAACCGCTCCCGGCCCCATGTCGGGAGACAACGCGGTGACACCCGTCCGGGTTGTTCGCCGGTGGTTCATCTTCAACCTGGTGGGCCTGATCGGCGCGGGAGTTCAGCTTTCCGTCCTGGCAATCCTCTTGATGTTGGGGACGGAATATCGGATCGCGACCGCGCTGGCCGTCGAAGCGGCCGTCGTGAACAACTTCGTATGGCACCGACGATGGACGTGGCGGGACGGAAGGAATCTCACGCAAAGCGAAGTGATCGGCCGCTTCGCCCGGTTCAACCTCTCGGTGGGCCTGATTTCGATCGCCCAGAACGTCGGTTTGACGGTGGTGCTGGTCGAACGGGTCCAGATACCCGTCCTCGCCGCCAACGCGTGCGTGATCGGCCTGTGCTCGCTGGTCAACTTTCTCGTGAGTCACCATTGGGTGTTTCGCGAACCGGGTGAAACGACCCGGCCCCTCACCCAAGTTAGGAGATACCAACCATGAAGACACACCTGCGCGCCCTGGTTTTCGCGTGCCTGATTCTGACGGGACCGGCTTCGAGCGCCCAGAGCGCGGATGCACTGGAAGGATGGAACCGCTACGTGAGCCGTGCCGAAACCCGCATGGGTCAGGAGATCCGCGCGGGCCGCGGCTGGCCCTCCGAACGCCGGGATGGCATCGACGAACGCGGCGTGGCCATCGAAGAGTTGGAAACCCGCGACGCGGAAGGGAATGCCATCGAAACACCGGACGGGATGGTGCACCACTGGCGCGGAACCGTCTTCGTGCCCGGCGTCGCTCTGGAAGATGTGCTCCGGGTCGTCCAGGATCCCGAACGAGACGTGGAGCTGCAGGAAGACGTCCTCGAGGCGCGGGTGCTCGAACGCCAACCCGACACGCTGCGCGTCTTCCTCAAGCTCGAGCGCTCGAAAATCGTCACCGCCGTGTTCAACACCGAACACACCGTCACCTACACCCGCCACGGGAACGGCCGTGTCTCGAGCCGAACCGTCGCGACGAAGATCGCCGAGCTCGACGATCCCGGCACGCCGGAAGAACGCGAGAAGGCGCGGGGAAAGGACCGGGGGTTCCTCTGGAAACTGAACTCCTACTGGCGCTACGAGGAGGTCGACGGCGGTGTGCTGATCGCATGCGAGTCGATCTCGCTCAGCCGGTCCATTCCCTTTCTCGCCCGGCCGTTCCTTCGTCCCATCGTGGAAGACGTGGCCCGGGAGTCCCTCGAACGGACGCTGGTCTCGCTTCGCGATCGTCTGGCTGATCGAGACGTCCGGTCGGCCCAGCGGTAACCCCGTACCGGGATTGGCCACGGTCTGGTATGGTTTGGACACCGCAATCCGAACAGAGGGAATCTCAAGATCGCATGCACAAGACCAGATTTCTGCACCTTGCTTTGATCGGCCTCGTCGTCGTATCGGCGGGGTCCATCGTGGCCGCCTTTCAGTCCCGCGAAGTCGACTCCGAACGATTGATGGAAGCCGACGGTTCCGATGGCGAGTGGCTGACCGTCGGGCTCAACTACCACGAAACCCGTTACAGCCCGCTCGACCAGATCCACACCGGCAACGTCGGCCAGCTCGAGCAGGTCTGGTCGGCACCGCTGGCCGATCCCGCCGGACGCCAGGAATCCACGCCCCTCATGCACGACGGTTTGCTCTACGCGATCACGAACTGGAGCGTCACGATCGCGTGGGACGCCGTCACCGGAGAAGAAGTCTGGCGCTACGATCCCGGGGTCGACCGGGCCATCAACCAGCCGGGAACGAGCCGCCTCTGCTGCGGCGTCGTGAACCGGGGCATCGGAATCTACGACGGCAAGATCTACGTCCCCATCATCAACGGACGGATCGCCGCCCTCGACATGAAGACCGGAGAGGAAGTGTGGAACATCCTCGCCGTCCCCGCCGATTCGGAATCGTATTCGCTGACGATGGCCCCGCGCATTGTGAAGGACAAGGTCATCGTCGGGTTCGCGGGTGCGGAGTTCCCCCCGTTCCGGGGATACTTTTCGGCCTACGACACCGGCACGGGCGAAGAGGTCTGGCGTTTCTGGACCGTGCCGGGTAACCCGGCCGACGGTTTCGAGAACGAAGCCCTCGAGCGCGCGGCCGAGACTTGGGCGGGTGAATGGTGGGAGTACGGCGGCGGGGGCTCGGTGTGGGAGGCCATGGCCTACGACCCGGGGACCAACCTCTTGTATGTCGGGACCGGCAACCCCACGCCCTGGCCCCAGGAGATCCGCCAGGGCCCGGGGACTCCTCGTCTGGAAAACCTGTACGTGTCGTCCATCGTCGCGGTGGATGTGGACACGGGCGAATACGCCTGGCACTACCAGACCACGCCGGGAGACGACTGGGACTTCGACGCCGTCCAGCACCTCATGCTGCTCGACCTCGAGATCCAGGGAGTCATCCGGCCGGCGATCGTCCAGGCCAACAAGAACGGATTCTTTTACGTTCTCGACCGGGCGACGGGCGCCTTCATCTCGGCCGAGCCCTATGCCCAGGTCAGCTGGTCGACCGGATACGACTACGAAACCGGCAAGCCCAACATCAATCCGGACGCGTATTACACCTATGAACAGCCGGTGACGATCGCGCCCTCGGGCGGCGGCGCGCACAGCTGGGCCCAGATGGCGTACAACCCCAACACCGGGTACGTCTACATCCCGGGACGGGACGGCAGCACGTTGACCTACGCCACGACGCCCCGTTTCGAGTTCACTCCCGGCAACCAGAACCTGGGGCTCAACATTCAGGGCATGGGGGCCCAGCCCCCGGGCCCGGACGATCCCGAGCCGGCCGAACCGCGGACGCTTCCCGAGATCGGGCCGAACCGTCAGGGTTTGACGGGACGGGGCGGGTTCCTGTCGGCGTGGGATCCGGTCACCCAGTCGGAAGCCTGGTTCTCGAACGGCGGCGCGCACAGCGGAGGCGGCGTGCTCTCGACGGCGGGCAACCTCGTTCTCCAGATGCTGAACGAGGGAACGCTTCGGGCTCTCAACGCCGAGACCGGCGAGTTGATCGCCGACATCGATTTCGGGCAAAACAACATGGGCCCGCCGATCACGTACATGGTCGACGGAGTCCAATACCTTGCAGCGCTCGGCGGCGGACCCGGATTCGGCGGTGGCGGAGGCGGACCGGCGACGCCCATGATTTACGTGTTCGCGCTGCCGCGATAGACCCCATCGGACGGAGGTCCCATGGCCGAGTTCCAACTGCGGGTGAACGGCGAGACGCGCACAGTTGACGTCCATCCGGACACTCCCCTGCTCTATGTCCTGATGAACCAGCTCGAGCTCCAGGGACCGCGTTTCGGCTGCGGCCTCGGACAGTGCGGCTCGTGTTCGGTTCTCGCCGACGGGAACGAGATCCGCTCCTGCCTCACCGCGGTCTCGGCCGTCGGCGAACGCGAGGTCACGACGCTCGAAGGCATTCCGGCCTGGTATGCCGCCGAACGTGGCTTGGGCAACACGCCGGCCATGCACCCCGTGCAAGAGGCGTTCGTCGAAACCCAGGCCCCGCAGTGCGGCTATTGCACCAACGGCATCGTCGTCAAGGCATCGGAACTCCTCAATGAGCAGGCCAATCCCTCCGACGACGACATTCGGCGCGCGATGAACGGCCACCTGTGCCGGTGCGGAACGTACCCCCGAATCCTCGAGGCGATCCGGATGGCATCGGCCTCGATGGGAGCGGAACGATGAAACCGCTCCCCCGACGCGACTTCCTCAAGACCGGCGGCGCGATGGTCATCGGCTTCAGCCTCCGCGGAATCGGCCTCGCGGTTCCGCAGTCGGCCAACCTGCGAAGCCCCGTGCCGGGGCCTCCGCCGGCCAACCAGATCGACACGTGGATCGCGATCCACAACGACAACACGGCGACGGTGTATGTCGGCTTTGCCGAGCTGGGTCAGGGGAACTCGACGGCGCTGCCGCAGATCGCCGCCGAGGAACTCGATCTCGGGATGGACCAGGTCTCGACGATCCCGCTCGACACGCACATGACGCCCAACCAGGGCGGGACGTATTCGAGCGCGTCGATCGCGCGCGGCGGGCCCGAGATCCGCACGGCGGCGGCGGAAGCGCGGCAGGCGCTCCTGGGAATGGCGTCGGAAAGGCTCGGTGTTCCCGCGTCGAACCTGAGCGTTTCACGCGGCGTTGTCCGTGTCGTGAACGATCCGGCCCGGAGCGTGACGTATGGCGAACTGATCGGCGACCGACTCTTCAACCTCGAGTTCACGGGAAACGCGCCGGTCAAGGATCCCGACGCCTACGAGGTGGTCGCCACGCCAGCGGCGCGCGCCGATATTCCCGCCAAGGT
>CAZTTI010000423.1:0-2569 GCA_964615925.1 uncultured Solibacteraceae bacterium | reverse complement strand
GATCACGAGCTTTGCAACGTTGACCGCGCCCACGATCGGCTACGAGACCATCGGGGAGAACTTCACGGCGCTGACCTTCACCTACTACGACGGCTCCAACAATGTCGTCACCCCGTCGACGCTGGCCGCGCGGGCACGCGTCCGGCGCGTGGACTTCACCGTGGCCGCCCAGACGAGCGAGCCGCTGGCGTCGACCGGTGAGGTGCGAACGTATGCGATTACGATGTCGACCTATCCCCGGACGGCTTCTCTGTACTAGCGGTCGAGTTGAGCGGGCCGGACTTCAGGCGGCTCCCAATCCCGTGCCCCTGCGGATCAGGTGAGCCAGGACCAGCAGTTCTCCGAGCCCTCCGGCGGCCATCGTTCCGAGCAGCACGAACACCGGCGGAGATCCGAACCCGCGGAGACCGAAGCAGACCGCGATCAACGGGGCCGTAGCGAGTAATCCGAACGCAAGCCCCCTGCCAAACGCCCGAAAGAATACGGTGGGTCCAACACCGAGAACCGCCCCCCCCATCTTCGCCATCGGCCAGGCAAGTAAGGCGTTAGCGGCGAGGTACGCCGCCGCGACACCGGTGATTCCCCATGGAAGGCCGATGAAGAAACTGGCGACCGTCGTCGGTGTGGAGATCAGGCCCCAGCGCGCCATCCGATCGGTCCTGCGGCTCACCGTGTAGGCCAGACCCATCATTGCGAACGGCGTCTGGTAGATGCCCAGGAGGACCAGCATTCGGAATGGAACGAGCGCGGGAAGCCACTCCTCGCCGAAAATCACCGCAAGTATTTCCGGCGCAGCGACGAAAGTCCCCAGGCACAACGGCGTTGCAAGCATCGTCAGGTCCTCCATCACCGCCGCCAGGCCGCGGGAGACCCGTTCCCAATCGGGTGCATACGTCGATAGCCGGGGGTAGGCGATTGTCCGCGCGATCCGCCCGAGTTCCGCCAGCGGCAGCGTGAGCAACCGATACGCCAGTTGATACAGTCCGAGCGCGCCGCTGCCGATGAATCGGCCCACGATGACGTGGTCGGCATTCCGATTGATTGCGTTCAGGAGGTCGAAGCCGATGAGTCCCCGGCTGAACGCGATGATCTCGCGGAAGTCCTCGCGGGTCGGGCGTTCCAGGTGTGGACGGATGGCCACCCAGATGAGGGTCGTCGCCACCACCGACCCCAGCGCGGTACGGATGAGCAGCGGCCAGTAGTCCTGACGAAACATGGCGAGGAGAATGGCCGCCGTCGACGAGACGAGGGTCACGACGATGGGGAGCCATGCCAGCAGGGCGAAACGATGGGCCCGTTGAGCGAGCGCTTGCGGCACGGCAGGGAGCGGGGAAAGAGCGATGGTCAGGGCCACGACGATCCAAACCGTCCGGAGGCGGGGTTCGTCGTAGAACCAGACGACGATCGGCGTGAGGACGAGCCCGATGACGGCCAGGACGAGCCCGAGCCCGATGCTCAGGGCGACGGCGCTCCCGCTTCGCTTCCCGCTGAGCGCACGGTCGGAAACAAGAGACGTTCCGAAACCGGAATCGCTGACCGTGGTCAACAGTGCAATCAGCGCCATGGTCATCCCGACCAACCCGAAAACTTCGGGCCCGAGCTGGTTCATGAGAACGGCCGTCGCGGCCAGTTGGATCACGAGCGCGGCGCCTCGGCCGACTCCGAACCGGACCGTCGTTGGAAGGCGGTCGAAGAATTCGCGGACTCCCCGCATACGACCCTATACTGCGTGCGCCCGTGCCGGAACGGGACCGTCTGGCGAAAATTCCGGCGATTTCTGGCTTTGTAGCGTCCCGGATATCCACCCGAAAAAAGCGCTTCGGTCACATGACCTGTGGCTAAGATTCAGGAGGGAGGAAAGACGGTGGGCGGGGAAACGTTTCCATCGACGGAAAGGACCGAGGGCGGTCCGCGGACCAATCTTCGCATTTCGGTCGTGGTCGTGGCGAGGGACGCGTCGCTCGCGACAACGCTTCGGAGCCTCGCGGCTCAGTCCATCAATCCGTTCGAGGTCCTGATCGTGGATGCCGCCCGTTCCGGGCGCGCGGGGGGACGTGCTCGGCGGTTCGCCGAGTCGAACCCGGGGTTGGCCGTCCGGCTTGTGGAACCGAAGGCCGAGGACGTGCTTCGGCCCGAAGACGCTGCGATCGAGGCGGCGGCCGGCGACGTCATTGCGTTGACCGACGATTCATCGCTTCCGGATCCCCAATGGTTGGCCTCGGTCGCCCGAGCGCTCGACGAACCGGGGTCGGACGCGGTGTGCGGCCCGGTCCGGCATCGTACACCGCGAGGCCTCGTCGAGCGATACATGACGATGGGACGGAGCCCCGAACCGACGGCTCAACGGATGTTCGGCACGTTCCCTCTGGATTCGGAGGACATCCAAATCGCCAACATCGCGGTCCGCAAGAGCGTGTTCGACGAAATCGGTGGTCTCGATCCGTCGATGCCGGTCGAGACGCTCGGCGTCGACCTTGCCGCGCGCCTTGCTGCGGCCGGCCGGCGCGTTCTCTACGATCCTTCGGTTTGCGTGTCGCAGGTCCTTCCCCACACGCTCAACGCGATGCTC
>CAZTTI010000422.1:0-3636 GCA_964615925.1 uncultured Solibacteraceae bacterium | reverse complement strand
AAGATGAAGCTCCTCTGGTACGACACCGTCCTCTATTCCGCCGACGCGCTGGAACTGCTCTTCAAGACCGTGGGTCCGGAACGTTGCTTGTTCGGAACCGAGCGGCCGGGCGTCGGGACGGTCCAGAACCCCGAAACCGGGCTCTGGCTCGACGACATCCGACCGGCGATCGAGGGGTTCGATTGGTTGACGG
Source organism: uncultured Solibacteraceae bacterium (assembly GCA_964615925.1). Taxonomy (GTDB): domain Bacteria; phylum Acidobacteriota; class Terriglobia; order 20CM-2-55-15; family 20CM-2-55-15; genus JAJEDW01. The sequence goes on along the minus strand of CAZTTI010000422.1, from coordinate 3,443 downwards.
CGGAGCAGAAAAAGATGATCTTCGAGGACAACGCCCGCAAGGTGTTCAACCTGAAAGACGTCTGATCGCCCTCGGAGGACAGGAGGTTTGATGCGGATATCAATGACCCAACGCAGTCTCTCTGCCGGTCTCTCGGCCCTGATCCTGGTGCTGGCGGGTTGTGGCGAATCCGGCCCGGCCGATCCGGAATCGGGCCTTCGCCAGATCCGTATCAACTACCCGACGCTGAGCGCCGGATCGTGGCATCTGTTCGTGACCAAAGAAGGGGGGTACTACGAGAAATACGGGCTCGACACCGAGCTCGTCTTCGGCCTGCACCCGCAGGGCGTGGCCCTGCTGGTCAGCGGCGAAGGTCAAATGGCCAACTATTCCATGGAGCAGGCGCTGATCGCGGCATCCCGCGACGGATCGTTCCGCCTCATCGGCAGCGCTTTGAACAAGGGCACGTTCGCCCTGATGGCGTCACCGGAGATTTCGTCCGTCGAGGAACTCGCCGGACGCCGCTTCGGGATCAGCCAGATCGGCGACGCCCCGTACAACTATTCGGTCGCGCTGATCTCCCAGTTCGGGCTGACCTCGCGGGACATCGAATGGACGCCGGTCGGCACCGGTGCCGCGGGCCGTGCCGCGGCCCTGCTCGCCGGACGGGTGGACGCCACGTTGTTGACGGCCCCGACCTATTTTTCGCTCGAGGAAGAAGGATTCAACAAGCTCGCGGACATGTCCGAATTCGACGACATCTACGCGTCCTCGGCCTACCTGGTCACCGACGACGAACTCGAGGAGCACCCGGAGCTTGCGGAGCAACTGATCAAGGCCCACGCGGAAGGGATCGCGCGGTTCTATGCCGATCGCGAATTCGCCATCGACGCGTACCTCGTATACGACCCCCAGGCCACCCGCGAAGATCTCGAGCGCGTTTACGCAGGGTACATGGCGAACGACCTCTTCGAGCGCGTTCCCTACGTCCTCCGCGGCGCCGTGGAATCGATCCTCGCCCAGGCCGACACGGCCGCGAATCCGCAGTTGGAGACCTTCGATTTCTCCACCGTCATCGACCGGACGACGATCGACCGCCTGGTGGACGAGGGTTTCTTCGAAGAGCTCTTCGGGCCCGGCATCGTCGAGGAGCAGGAACGGAAGGCGGCCCTGGCATACCGGTAAAAGAGCGGAATGGCCAAGCTCGACATCCGCAACGTTTCGAAGCGCTACTGGCTCGAGCGCGAATCCCGCGAGGTCCCCGCGTGCGTCGATGTCACGATCGCGGTCGCCGAAGGCGAGTTCGTCGCGATCGTCGGCCCCAGCGGGTGCGGCAAGACGTCGCTCTTGAACATCGTGGCCGGACTCCTTCCGTACGAAGACGGGACCGTCGCCATCGACGGAAAGACCGTCCGGGGACCGGGGGTCGACCGCGCCGTCGTCTTCCAACACTCGAGCCTGCTTCCCTGGCGCACGATCGCCGGCAACGTCCGATACGGGATGGAGCTCCAGCGGCGTTTCCCGAAATCCGAGGTCGATTCCCGCACGGCACGATTCATACGCATGGTGGGTCTCTCCGGTTTCGAGCGGGCTTATCCTTCCGAGATCTCCGGCGGGATGCAGCAGCGCGTCAACCTGGCCCGCGCGCTCGCGGCCGATCCCGAGGTCCTCCTGATGGACGAACCCTTCGCGGCTCTCGACGCCCAGACCCGCGAGTTCATGCAAGCCGAGCTTTTGAAGATCTGGGCTCAGGCCAAAAAGACGGTGCTCTTCATCACCCATCAGATCAACGAAGCCGTCTACCTGGCGGACCGCGTCGTCGTGATGAGCGCCCGTCCGGGCCGCGTGAAGGAGATTTTCGACGTCGGGTTCGGACGTCCCCGGACGCTCGCGCTCAAGCGGACGCCCGGGTTCCTCGAAGTCGAGGACCGGATCTGGAAATTGATCGAGGAAGAATCGGCCGCGTTCCGCTCGGACCAGGCGGAAGCGGCCACACCCGCAAGATGAAGACGGAAACGACGCTTGAATCACCCCGGGTCCGGGCTCCCGCGCGGAAGAGAACCGGATTCTTCCGGAAGCACGATGCCCTGATCGTCGGTGGCATTTCGGTTCTGGCCGTCATCGCGCTCTGGGAAGGCGCGTGGCAATACGGACGCGGATACGCGGTCGATCAGGAACCGCTGATCCGCGCGCTGTTTTTCACGGGGCCGTCGGCGGTCCTCGGAGCGTTCCGGGCCACGCTCGCGAGCGGAAGCCTGATCGACGACCTCGCCTACAGCGGGAGCAACTTCGTTATCGGTTTCTCTCTCGCGCTGGTTGCCGGCGTCGTCGCAGGGGTATTGATCGGCTGGTACCGGACGCTGCGCCTGGTGTTCGACCCGTTCATCAACGCGTTTTACGCGACGCCCCGAATCGCGCTGGTCCCGCTGATCATCATCATGTTCGGCATCGGCAGCCTCCCGTCGATCGTCATCGTGTTCCTGAGCGCGTTTTTCCCGATCCTGATCAACACCATCGTCGGGGTGAAGAACATCGATCCCGATCTGTTGCGCGCGGCGCGGGCATTCTGCGCGTCGGACCGGCAGATCTTCACGACGGTGGCGCTTCCCGGATCGGTCCCCTTCATCCTGACCGGGGTCCGGCAGGGAGTGGCGCACGGCTTGATCGGCGTTGTCGTCAGCGAGATGTTCGTCGCCGGCCAGGGAATCGGCTTCATGATCACCAACAGCGGGCAGAACTTCGCGACCGAACGCGTGTTCCTCGGCGTCGTGATCATGGCCGGAGCGGGCATTATCCTCACGTCGCTCGCCGAGAAATTGCAGGCGCACTTCTCGCGGTGGCGGCCGGAGCGATAGGAGGCCGTTTTTGGAAGCACTCTCCCGCCTCAGCGCACTCGATACGTGCGCCGTGTCCGATGCTCTGGACAGACTCGGCCTTCAACCCGCGGTAACGGGCATCGAACGATGGTCCACCGACCGGCGGATCTGGGGACGCGTCCGCACGGTCCGGCTGGACCGGGCGGGTGAACACGCGCCCGCGTCGCGCCACCTGTGCACGGCCGCCATCGAAAACGCCCAGGCCGGCGACGTGATCGTCGTCGAACAACGGACCGGCCTCGACGCGGCGGCGTGGGGCGGCACGTTGTCGCTGGGAGCTCAACTGAAGGGTATCGCCGGAGTGATCGTCGAAGGGCCGGCCCGCGACCTCGACGAGAGCCGGCAACTGGGCTTTCCAGTGTTCGCCCGCGGCCATACGGCGCGAACGGCCCGCGGACGCATCGTCGAGGTGGAATCCGGCGGACCGGTCCAGGTCGGCGACGTCACCGTCCGCGAAGGGGACTTCGTGGTCGCCGACGCAACCGGCGTCGCGTTCGTTCCCGCGGGAGAAGTCGACTCCGTCCTCCAGGCGGCCGAATCCATCGTCGCCCGCGAGAAGGCGATGGGAGAGGCGCTGCACCGGGGGGT
>CAZTTI010000421.1:0-2681 GCA_964615925.1 uncultured Solibacteraceae bacterium | reverse complement strand
GGTCGTACGCGGCACGTTCGCTGTGAGCCATTGGGCCGCTCGCCGGATACTGTCGGCGATCTCCTGGCTGCGGCTGGGCGTTCGGTAGAACGACAAGGCCCGAATCGCCATTGCCGTCCGCGAAAAACTACCGTCCTGGATGGGCGCTCGACCGGTCCCTCCGCGCCAGTCTCCCGCGGGTTGTTGCTTCGCCAGCAGGTAATGAACGAGGATGTCGGTGCCCCGTGAGGCCGGCTCTCCATCGGTCGACAGGGCCAACGCCGTGTACAGCTTCCCGTCCGGCAGGCCGCCTCCTTCGAGTCCCTGCAGCAGAAGCTGATCATTCGTCATCCACCGCATCCGAATCATCTCGAGGGACTCCTTGAGCACGCTCAGTGGGGATGACAAAGCGATTTCGGGTTGTGTTTCAGTTCGACGACTATTCGATGCGGGCCCGGGAACTGCGCTACGTCCCGCCCTTCGCCGGTATTCTCTCGGCCCGGGAGCGCACCGCGATATATCGATCTCGAAAGCGATCGCATCCCGGCCCAAGGACGTCAACCTTTTCCAGAGCATGCTCGATGTTGGCGTGGTTAAAACAGAGGTGCTCCAGGAATGCCTGGAAGGCGATTCCGATCTCGACGATCAGGCCCGGCGGGCGCGCCAGTGGAGAGGTAACGATCGCTTGATCGATATATCCGTTCAGATATAATCAGCGGATGGTGTCCGAGGTCCAACGCCTACGCCAATCGATTGGCATCACGCAGGAAGCCCTCGCAAAAGCCGCCGGGACGTCGCAGCCGACGATCGCCGCATACGAGAGTGGCCGGAAGAGCCCGACGCTGGCCACGCTCGGTCGGCTGGCAACCTCGGTCGGTATGGAGTTGTGGGTGGATTTCCTTCCTAAGATGACCCGCGAGGAGCGGCGCAGCCTCTTTCTGCACGAGGCGATCGTGCGGAAGCTTGTCGAAGACCCGGAAGGCGTTCTTTCGCGGGCTCGCCGGACACTCGCGCGGATGATCGAAACCCACCCGAGCGCCGCACCGGTGCTCCGTGAATGGGAGGTGCTTCTGGCCCGGCCACTGCCAGATCTGACCGCGTTGCTGATCGATCCTTCTCCGAGGGCCCGGGAACTGCGCCACGTCACGCCTTTTGCCGGCGTTCTCTCGGCTCGGGAACGCGCAGAGACATATCGCGCCTTCGCCCGGCAGGAACACGCGGCGTGAAGCGGACCGAGTTCGAACATGCCATCCGCGCCGCCGCCGGCGTCCTCGGCGTCAGCGAACTGCTCGTCATCGGAAGCCAGGCGCTCCACGCATCCGTCCCCGGCAGCTTTCCCGAGGACGTGACTCCTTCCGTGGAAGTGGACATCGCGGTCGCGAACGATTCCGATGGAAGACTGGCCGATCTGCTCGACGGCTCGATCGGCGAGGGTTCGGCGTTTCACGCCACGTTCGGATATTACGTTCAAGGAGTCGTAGAGCAAACGGCCGTGCTTCCGGCCGGTTGGCATGGACGGCTCGTCCGCTTCGAGACTCCAAGCACGAACGGAGTGGTGGCATGGTGCCTTGAGCCTCACGATCTCTGGATCTCGAAAGCGATCGCATCCCGGCACAAAGACATCAGTTTTTGCCGGGCAATGCTCGATGTTGGAGTGGTCAAACCGGAGGTGCTCAGGAAACGCCTGGAAGCAGTTTCCGATCTCGACGATCGGCTTCGGCGGGCTGTCTCCTCGCGCATACCATAAGGATGATCCCACTAGATTTCGTCGTTATTCCCCCATGTTATAGTGAGTCAGCCCTTCCTCGACACGAGGACGTCCAATTACGCCTGAAGAAATGACGCCTGAAGTACGCTTTGCCCGCATCGAAAAGACCCTGAACACCATCGCCGAAAACCAGGCGGGCTTCGAAGGACACCTGAGCACGCACGACACCACTCTGTCGCGACTGGAGGCCGGCATGGATCGCCTCGAAGGCAACTTGGAGCGGCTGGAAGTGGCGATGGAACTCTCTTTTCATGAGCAGAACCCGAAGATCCAGAAGCTCACCGAATTCCAGACCGCGCTGATGGAATCGCAGAACGGCACGTGGCGTGCGATCGACGCCCTGACCCGAAACGTGGACAGACTCATCCGCTTTCAGGGCGACAACGGCGGGCATCCGTAGACTCAGTGAAGGACTCAGTGAAGGAGATCGACCGAGGCGCCGGCCTTCAGGCTGAAGCCCGGATCCGGAAAGCCGACGAATTCGTGGTACTCGTGATCGAAGAGGTTTTCGACGCGGACAAAGAAGTCGAGCGCTTCGTGAGCGACGGTCATTGCCGCATTGGTCGTCGAGTAGCCGCCGACGATATCCCGTGAGGGCACCGGAACCTGGAAATCGTAACGGGAACCGACCCAGACCGTATCCCATCGGAGCCGCGTGTTCGGGAACGGCTCGTATCCCAACGACACTCCTCCACGCCAGCGCGGCCGGTCCCTCAAAGGCTCGGTGATGCCTTCCCCGAGACTCCAGTCGAGATAGGTTGCGTGTCCGGTGATTCCGATGCCGGGAGAGACGTTGACGTTCACCGTGGCCTCGACGCCCTGGGTTGTCGCCTCGCTGCGGTTCACGAGTTGAAACAGGGCCGGGGAGAAGTCGACGAGGTCTTCGAAACGGTTCCGGAAGTACGTCAGCGACAACGTTGCAGGAATCCGCCGG
>CAZTTI010000420.1:0-5710 GCA_964615925.1 uncultured Solibacteraceae bacterium | reverse complement strand
TCCGATGGGTTCGCGACCGCGCCGGACGGACCTCGCGGGCGCTTCTGCGGATCCACGACGACGCCTTCGACGCGGGGCTTCCTCCCCGCGCCGCGGACTGGCGCGTCGTCCGGCGCCTTCGGGCCGAACGGTCCGGCCTTCCGTCATGGGTCCACGCCGTGGGGGGCCGTATCCGATGGTCGGCATTCGACGTGCTCGTGGTGACCGCGGCGATCCAGATCACCCTCCTGCCGTTGACGGTGGAGCTGTACCACCGGATCTCGCTCGTCGCGCTCCCGCTCAACGTGGCCGGGGCTGTGACGGCGTCGATCGTGACGCCCCTCGGTCTTGTCGTGGCCTTGCTGCCAGGGCCATTCGCCACGGGGCCGGCGATGGCGCTCGGATGGACCCTTCATGGCCTGATCGCGTCAGTGGACCTCGGTCTCGCGTGGCCATGGGCGGTCCGAACGGTGCCATCACCTCCGATAGGTCTCTGGTTCGTCTTCGGCGCGTTGCTCGCCGGGCTCCAGCGATTTGTGGGACGGAGGCAACTCGGATGGGCCATGACGACGGGTTTCGGCCTCCTCGCCGCGGCGGGAGTTGTCGTCGTTGGGGACTTCGAGCCCCCGCCTCCCGCGTACCCCACCCTCACGTTCCTCGACGTGGGACAAGGCGACGCAACCGTCATCGAGTTGCCCGACGGCCGCAGGATCCTGGTCGACGGCGGCGGGCTCGTCACCGGACCAAATGCGGAAGACGCTCTGGACGAAACCTCTCCCGCGACCGAACCCGGACGTTTCCGAGTCGGACGGGATGTTGTCGTGCCGTTTCTGCTGTCGCAGGGTATCCGCGAGCTCGACGCGGTCGCCCTCTCCCACGCCCACCAGGACCATATGGACGGCCTCGTGGACGTCCTCGCCACGATACGGGTGGGCGAGCTGTGGCTGGGCAGAAACCCGACCACTCCGGGATACGTCCACCTCCTCGACACCGCCTCCCGCGCCGGTGTTCCGATCCGATGGCTCCGCGCCGGCGACATCGCCAGCGGCTTCCGGGTCCTGCATCCACCCGGGAACCACAGGACGGGGCCCGTCCCTTCGAACGACGACTCTCTCGTCCTCCTGCTCGAAACGCCGACGGGATCGGTTTTATTGCCCGGAGACCTCGAAACCGACCTTCCCGATCCGCCCGGGCGGGTGACGGTCCTCAAAGTCCCCCACCACGGAAGCCGGAACGCGGCGCATAATCTCGCCGGAGACCTCCCGGTCATCTCCGTTGGAGGGCGGAATCCGTTCGGACATCCCCACCCGAGCCGGCTTCCGGCCCTGCGAACCGACATACTGGGCGCGATCCGGGTGGTCCTTATGCCGGGAGCGCCGTCGGCCTCATTTCCGGGCTTGTGAGGCCAGGCGAGCACAAGTATATTAGATAGAGTATCTTAGGGTTGAACCAGGCTGAACCAGCCGCTGAACCAGAGGCTCGGCTGTGTGCGCCGGTCAACGGAAGTCATTCGGAGCTTCGGCCGCGTACCGCGGATCCCGAATTTTCTTCGATGACGTTTCGGGGCCGGAGGCGTCCAAGCCTCCATAATGGACACCATTACGTTGAAGCGGGCTCCTAAATCCGACGCGGCGACCGAAGAGGAACGCCTTCTTGTCGAACAGGCGAAAGCCGGGGATCGCGAGGCGTTCGAGCAGTTGGTTTACCGTCATGATCGTGATATCTTGCGCCTTGCTTTTCATATGCTTGGCAACCGTGAGGAGGCCAGAGACGTCTTCCAGGAAACGTTCCTGAAGGCGTACCGGTCCCTCGGTCGATTCCGGTCCGAATCCAGCTTTTACACCTGGATCTACCGGATTGCGACCAACGTTGCATTGGACAAGCTCCGAAAGCGGCAATCCCTTCGGGAAGAGATTTCCTACGAAGCGGACACGGAGGCCCATCCCGACCGTCCGGCACTGAAAGACACGCTCGAGGAGAAGAGCTACTACAGCAACCCGGAGCGAAGACTTTACGGCCGCGAGGTCGGCGAACGAATTCAGGAAGCCCTCGGCACTCTTTCGCAGAAGGAACGCTTGGTTTTCGAGCTGCGCCATTATCAAGGATTGAGGCTGCGCATGATCGGCGAAATCATGGGGAGCACCGAGGAAACCGCGAAAAACTACCTTTTCAGGGCGACTCAGAAACTGAGAGCGTATCTGTCGACACTTTAACCAGCATGAACTGTCAACAGCGTCAACACGATATTGTCCTCTTCCTTTACGACGAGCTCACCGGATCGGATCTCCAGGAACTGCGAACGCACCTGGACTCCTGTGCCACGTGCCGGACGTTCTACGAGCGCGAGAAGGAGCTCCACTTCGAACTCACCGAAGACTTTTCCGAATGGGAAGTCCCGGCGGATCTCCTCATCGAATGCCGGCGGGGCCTGTCGGACTCGCTGGACCTGGCGGACAGCCGGAGGGCGTGGTGGAAGGGGGAGGCACTCGCGGGCGTGCTGTCGCGTATGCGTCTGCTCGAATCCGCCGCGCTGGTCTCCATGGGCCTTGCCCTCGGAGTGTACGTCACCAATCAGGTGACTGTGCCGGAACCCACGCCGGCGAACGACATCGTCACGATCCCCGAAAACGCCTCGGTTTCAAATCTTCGAATCATCGAAGCCAACGCCGAAAGCGGGCAGATCGAACTGGCCGGCGAAGTGATCCAGCCGATGCGGATGACGGGGAACATCGAGGACCCGTCGGTTCGCGAGTTCCTGTTCGGCGCGATGCGGTTGCAGAGCAACTCGGGATCTCGCCTTCAGGTCGTGGAGTTGCTCTCGAAGCAATCCCGGGACCCCGACATCAAGGGAGCCCTGATCAACGTCCTGCTGAATGATGACAACGCCGGGGTGCGGCTCTCGGCGATCGAAGCCCTTCACCGGTTCTCCGGAGAAGAGGACGTGCGGCAGACTCTGAAATACGTCCTGGCGAACGACGACAACGCGGGAATCCGTGTCCAGGCCATCGAAGCCCTGTCGCCCATGACCCACGAGGAAGCGATGGACGCCGTCATCCAGGAAGCCGTACGCGAGGTTCCGAACGAGTACGTGCGCATTCGAGAGCTCCAGTATGTGGGAGGCGGACAGTAGGTGATCCCCCTATCGGGCAGCCCGAGTCGGTCATCGTCCCGTTTCGAGAGGACGAAAAGCGTGCTGGCCCTCGTGCCAATGCTGCTCTTCGTGAATTCCCCGGCACTGGCCCAGTGCCCCATCGTCGAGAATGGATCCCTCTTCGTACGGGTTCCGCGGGGCAACATCATCGTGGCGACATCGGGGTCGGAGGTGGTCACCGTGGATTTGTCCAACTCGCGCGTCGAGTTCGAGGAGCAGTGCTTCGACGATCATGTCGAGATCGACGGCAGCGTTCCTGAACGGGTCTACGGGCCGCTGGACTGGCGCATCACCGTTCCACGATCCATCAACCTCGACCTGCGGACAATGGCCGGATACATCCGGATCGCCGATACCGACGGGAATATAACCGCCAGGACCATGAGCGGATCGGTCAACATCGGTGACGTCGGCGGCAACGTGGCGATCGTGACCCAGGGCGGATCCATTCTCGCGGAGGACATCGGCGGGAACGCCGAGCTGCGCAGCTCCGGCGGGGGACAGATCGAGACCGGCAACGTCGGCGGAAACGTCGAGATCGAGACGCTGTTTGGCTCGATTACCATGGGCCGCATCCAGGGCCGCGTCCAGGCGAAAACCGAAAGCGGATCGATCACGATCGAGGAGAGCCAGGGACAACTCGACGCCGAAACGCTGGCGGGAGACATCGTCATCGGATCCGCCGGCCGCGCCGTCGTCCACACCGCCGGAGGCAACGTCACTGCGGGCCTCGTGCGCGGCCCCTTCATCGGCACGACGGATCTGGGCAACATACGGGTAGACCGGGCGGAATCCTATATCGACGCCTCATCGGGAACCGGAGACATCATGGCGAGACTTGTTCCCGTGTCCCTCGACGGCGACCTTCACATCAATCTCACGACCGAGTCTGGCACCGTCTACCTGGAAATTCCCGAAGACCTTCCCGCCGACGTCAACGCACGCGTCGGCCGGGCGACCGAACGGCAGGCGATCCGATCCGATTTCCCCATGGAGACGGTCCAATCCGGACCAGCGCTTCCCGGAATCGCCGGAAGGTCTCTTCCCGGTTCGGGCGTCGAACGGCGCGGCGAATTGAACGGCGGCGGGAACGCCATCGTCCTCGAAGCCACCCGCGGCTCGATCGAAATCCGGCGCGTCGAGTAAAAGCGTTTCATCACCGTCCTCGAACTTCGAGGGCGCGAACGTTCCCGCTGGACACAAACCCCTCGGCGGTCGAGCGCACTCGTTCCGCATCCACGCCACCGACCGCGTCGGAGAAGCCGTACACTCCTTCGGGTCCTCCGCCGGAGAGCACGGAACGTCCGATGGCGTCGACGACGTTGCGGGCTCCTTCGACCTCGGCGCGGTGGACCAGATCGCTGCGGACGATCGCGGAATCCAGTTCGGCCGCGGTCAGTTCTCCGGAGGCCAGCCGAGCGAACTCTGTTTCGAGGATTCCCCGAACACGCTCGAAACTTTGGTCCTCACCCCCGCTCTCGACGTATGAAGTCACCACCTGAAACGCGCCGGACCGCGCGCGAAGTGTTTCGTCGACCTCGGCCACGGCCCCGATCCCGGCCTCGGCGAACGCCTCGGCCAGACGCCCGGACCTCCCGTCGAACAGGGCGCGGATGACGGCCAGCGGAGCCCGGTCCGGGCCCGGGAACGCTCCCACGGTCCCGCCGTACGCCACCACGCCAAACGACGTCGTGGCGGAAGGCGTCGGCCGGACATATTCCTCGACCGGGGGCGGCTCGGGAAGAGAGGCCACGTCGCGCTCGAAGAGATCTTCGTTGGTGATCGTGTTGGCGATGGTCGAAACGATGCCGGAACCGTTGACGTCGCCGGCGACGACGATGACGGGCATGACGGCTCGCGCGTGTTCGAAATGCCACCCCTCGAGCGACTCGGGATCGATATTGTCGAGCGATTCCGGCGTCCCCTTCGGCGGGAGAGAATAGGGATCGCCGTCAAAGACGGCGGCCAAGAGATGCTGGATGGCACGGGCTCGCGCTTCTTCGGCATCATCCATCATGCGAGCGCGCTGCGCCCGCTTCGCAAAGTCGACGTCGTCCTCGAGGAACGCGGGCTCCTGCCACAGTTCCATCACGATATCGAGTGCGTCTTCGAGCTCCCCGGACAAGCCATCGAGAACGTACCCGAAATAATCCGGTTCGTTGACGACGTCGAGGCGGGCTCCAGCATTCTCGAGGCGCCGCGCAATCTCCGACGCATTAAATCTGCGTGTCCCGCGCAAGGAAGTCTGCAGCATCAATTCCGTGATTCCGGAATTCCCGGTCGATTCGAGAACGCGGCCTCCCGGAAAGAAGATTCCGAACGACACGATAGGAAGGCGGTGGTCTTCCACGATGTACACGTCCGGACCCCGGCGGATCCCGACCCTCGTGATGGGATGGGCGATGTCCACCACCATGTCGGGTCCCTGAACCGGAACCCGGGCTGAGACCTCCAGTTCGTCGACGCTGCGAGCAACCATCTGCTCGGGCACCTGGTCCAGAATCCGCGCGGTGAAGTCCGCGCTCGTCCACGACCGGACCGAATCGCCGGGAAGCAGCTCGAACACAACGAGGTTGTCCT
>CAZTTI010000419.1:0-4542 GCA_964615925.1 uncultured Solibacteraceae bacterium | reverse complement strand
GTTGCGGGGGCAGCGTCGGAATGATCGCATGCTGCGACTTCACCGACTTCCGGTTTAACCCGCCTGCCCTGATGAGCATGCGGGGACCTGTACTGAAGCTATATTTTAACGCCGGCGGGACTCATGACGCCACCGGATATTTCCCGGGCGCCTGGCCGGTCCGCTTGCGGACGGTGGGGAACCAGGCAAAGCCTTTCAGCAGGTAGTGCCAGTAGAACAACGGCATGATGCGGCGCATGACCCACCAGTTCAGGCGGGATTCGGCGTCCTTCTGGAGCGTGGCGAGTTTGCGGTCGTGATGTTGCTTGACCTGCCTCTCGGCCGCCTGCAACTGGGCGTGGTACTCGTCGCTTTCGAACAGGGCCGGAAGCGTCGCGGCCAGGTCATCGAGCAGCGCCTCGACGTCCTGGCGCAGGCCCAGACCCGTTCCCCCGGCGAGCGAGAGCGCGCGCGGTTGGGTGGGATCGTCGAAGTTGTTGACGTAGCAGATATCGGGTGGAGCCGGCCGGCCGGTCGACTGGCGCTCGAGAAAATGCTGCACGATGAAGCGCTTTCCGGTTCCCGGCGGGCCGAGCGCGAACAGGTTGTAGCCGTCCTGGCGAATCCCCATCGCGAACCGGATCGATTCGACGGCCCGCTCCTGGCCGACGATCTCGGCCGGTTCTGTCAGCTCGGACGTCGTCTCGAACGGGAATGTTTGCGGATCAGTGAGGACCGCCAGGTCGTCGGGTCGGAGCTCGCGCGGCAGGGGCATGAGTGCGCTAGTTTTAGCCTAATTCCCCGCGGCAGGCAACCGTCGGAGGCCCTCGTGTCGGAGGCCCTCGCGTCTCGCGACGACGTTCTTGTCGTGACGCTTGTTTCGACGCCGACATCGTTGTGGTGTTTGTGCCGCCTGCGGGCGTCGGTATCCCGTTGAAACTCGCATGAGGAATGAGGAGAGGCTGTGCCCCCACCGATCGCGGACAGTTTTGTCGCCTCCCGGGAAGGGAACCGGACAAGCTTGTTCGGATCGGGAAAACGGCAAGTTCCCCGCGTTGGCGTAAGCCGTTCGTTTGGAACAGGCTTCGATCGTTCGTGGGGAAATGGCACCACTCATGCAGTAAGGGAACGGTACGAGGCCGGTTCACTTTGGGGATCGGATGGTCAAGCCCGGACCGCTTGGCCGTTTCCCGAAGCGCCTCCGGCCTCTCGCTGTGACACCCTGCTCAACAGTGAGCCGCAGGTCGTCAGCATATCTGCGGACTCTCTCTTTCTCCTCCACATGCTGGGGCGGTCGCGGGTGACCTTGGATCCCAACCCGTGGCCGTCCCAGCCACCCACGAGAACCCGCGACCGGCGGCGACGTTACGGGCGGGGCTGTCGCATTCTAGTTTGTAACGATCCCGTGGACCGCGGAGTCCTACTACTTGAAATTCACGGAGGTGGTGAGGCCATTGCCGCCTTCGAGCACCGGTCGGACGGCAGGCGGGGGATTTTCCGACTCCCCTAAGAAAGCCAAACGCCGTCCCGACCCCTTCCGCGTGGCCATCGAACGCTCTGGATCCCGCGACGGTGGCCGCGCGGGAGTGTCCGAGCCGGTTCCTCGCCATCTGCTTTAGCTCTCGCGTGTTGAATCGAACAAACACGGCACGAACCGGTCGGGTTCTCAGGCGAGCGGTCGAGGAATTCATCCGGGACGACGGACCCGCCTCAGCCGCGGCACTTTCCTACTACGCCGTCTTCGCTCTTCCGCCGCTGCTGGTCGTCGTGACCGCCATCGCCGGCCTCGTCGTCGGAGAATCGGACGCGAGGGCGCGGGTCGTCGGCGATCTTTCAAGCCTGGTCGGAGCGGAGGTCGCCGGACAGCTCAGCACAATGGTCGAAGCGGCCCGCGCGCGGACTGCGGGCGGGATCTGGGCGACGATTGCCGCGTTTGCCGGCCTCCTCATCGCCGCCACCGGGGTTTTCGTTCAACTCCAGGTGGCACTGAACCGGGCGTGGGAGATCCGCCCGGACCCGGACCGCGGGAGCCTCGGCAACTTCTTTTCGAAGCGGTTGAGTTCGTTCGTCGTCATCTTGTGCGCGGCGTCGCTGGTCCTCGCCTCTCTGGTTCTCGGCGCCGTTGTTTCCGGAGCAGGGAGTGAGGTGGCCGAGTTTCTTCCCGGCCGATTGTCCCGGGCCGTCGTTGGTGGCCTCGACCTCGGCGCAGCGCTCGTCATGTACGTGCTGATCTTCAGCCTGATCTTTATGTACCTCCCGGACGCCCGAATCCGCTGGAGGGACGTTCTGGTGGGCGCTGCCGTCACCGCCGTGCTTTTCGCGGTGGGCCGGTTCTTCTTCGGGCTCTACCTGGGACGCGGCGACCCGGGAAGCATCTACGGAACGGCCGCATCAATCGTGCTCATCATGATATGGGTGTACTACTCTTCGATGATCCTGCTGGTCGGCGCGGAGTTCACCCAGGCGTGGGCTCGCGAGTTCGGAGCTCCGGTCGTGCCGGACGCCGGCGCGATCCGGGTCGTTCGCGAGGAGAAGCGGATCGATCCGTCCTCACCCGAGTAAGCCGGGCAAAGGCCACGCCGTTCTCTTTAGACCAGATGCTCGAAGCGGCCGGACGGCGATCGTTCGGTCCGTTGCTCCCTCCGCTTCCCGTGGCGTTTCAGCCGGCTTCGATCACTCCGCAAACAAGTCTGGGGCCCGATGCACCGGAGGGATCGGTCTCGTAGTCGTCCGGGCGCTGGTGGATGACGATCGCCGTTCCCCCGGAGCGTAATAGGGACCGGGGGCCATCGCCCAGAGTCGCCCCCTCCAGTTCCCGGGTCGTTTCGGTCATGCCTTCCGATGGAACCACGAGATTGGCCATGTCCCCGATGTGAGACCCTTCGGGCTCGTCGAGTCCATGTTCGGCGTCGGTCGGATTGAAGTGTCCTCCGGCGGACTCGAAATCGGGCAGTTCACAGCGACCGGTTTCGTGGATGTGAAAGCCGTGCTCTCCGGCCGGGAAGATGATGATCTCGGCATTCAGGCGGACGCCACCGGCGATTTCGGTCACCTCGACCGTTCCCACCTCCTCGTTTTGCCGGTTACGGAGAACGGCCGACGCCGTTGCCGGGTCCTGGGTCGTTGTTTCCGTGTCGATCAGGCCGTTCATTTCACGGTTCGCCTCACCACTCGCCGTCGTTTCACCACTCCCGCACGCCGTGAGCATCAGCAGTACCGGCAGGAAAAAAAGTATGCGGTGCTTCCTCATCGTTCTCACCTCCATTGGACCGTCGCGTGATGATGCGGGATCGGGGTCGGCCAACCGGCTGGCTCAACGCTTCGGCGAACTGCCCCTGCCTTGCGGACACGTTCGATCAGGTAGCCCGGCGCGGCTATGCGCTTCTCGGCGGGGCTTCCCGTCGATCGATCATGGGAGTCCACCGATGCTCGACCGGAGGCCGGGCGGGTTCGTCGATCGACCCGTTGATGTCGACATCCGGGAGGTCGATTTCGATGTCTTGCTCCTGCCCGGACATCATGTAGAGAAAGACGACGGCGATTACGATCAGGACGACGATTGCCACTGCGGCGACTCCGTTCGTGTTACTGGCCATTTTGATCCTCCTTGCTGGTGCTCCCCTGCGCCCGCCCGAAGACGTTTCTCCAGCCGTGGCGACGGTGCCACCTTAAAAGACGCGCGCCGCCTCCGAGGCGTTACGCCGCGTCGGGGTTATGGTTCCGAACTCGCGTAACGATCGAATCGCCCCGCGACTCTACCAATGCGAGCAGTTTCGCTTGGAAAACCACAAACGGAGGCACACCATGAACTGGGATCGAATCGAAGGAAACTGGAAGCAATTCAAAGGACAGGCCCGCGAGAAATGGGGGGAGTTGACCAGCGACGATATCGACGTCGTCGCCGGCCGCCGGGAACAACTCATCGGGAGAATCCAGGAACGATACGGAATCGCCAGGGACGAGGCCGAGAAGCAGGTCGACGAGTTCCAGCGAGCGCTTTCCGATAAGTCCGGCGAAGCGTCCTGAAGCCGGAAACGCTCCGCGGGCGTGCGAGGTCGCGAACCCGCCCCCGCGGCAGGTTCGCCTTCCCTGATTCGCTTCATTCCTGACCCAATCTCGAGACCGAGAGCATTGTCAGGCGTCCCCGCGTCGCTCCCCGCTCACCGCACTCCGATGCGGGTAAGATGGACGCCGTGGGGTATCGACGTATCGTCGCCGGAATGCTCGCGACCGTCCTCGTCGCGGCGATCGCTTATTGGGTTAGCGACGATCCGATCGACTTTCGAGTGTACTACCTCGGTTCCACCGGCCTGTTCGACGGCTCGCGTCCGGTCTATGGCGAAAACAGCGGGATGGGGTGGCCCCTGCACTACCGCTATCCACCGCTGTTTCTCCTGCTGGTCGCCCCGCTCACTCTGCTGCCCGTCCGCATCAGCGCGACGCTGTGGCTCGTGGCAAAGCTCGCCGTCCTCGTGCTGCTGGTCCGGGCGATCTGGCGCCGCCTCGGTCCTCGATGGAATCTCTGGGCCGTCCTCATCCCGGTCCTGATCGTCACGCCATACC
>CAZTTI010000418.1:0-7014 GCA_964615925.1 uncultured Solibacteraceae bacterium | reverse complement strand
AGAGCAGTGGAAAGCCGTTGTTGTACGCCTGGAGCCCCGTGATCGGCTCGAACAGGACCGCGGCCAGGTCTCCGCGTCCGAGGGAATTCAGTTCGTTGAACACGTCCACGGGAGTCGGCGCCGAGACCAGGGTGGACAGCTGAACGCCTTCGCCGAACAGGAACCGCCCGCCGAAAAAGATCTCGAGAAAACCGGACGCCGCGATCCGGTTGTAGTCCGCCCCCATCTTGAGCTCGTGTTCGCCAGCGATCCAGGTGAGGTTCTCGACCACCTGCAGTCGACGCTCGTTGCGCGAGAGCGGCAGGTAGAGGTCGCGTCCGAGCAACGCGGTTCCGCTGATCGTGATCTCCGGACCGTACGGGTCCGGGGACCGCGCGATGAAGTCCCGGTCCGCGTATTGAAACCGGAGTTCGTTGGCCAGGCCCGGCGAGAAGAAGTGGGTGTGTCCGGCCGCCACCGACAGGTCCTGGATCGCGACGTCGGTCCCCCGGGAGGGTCCCTCGAGTCCGTCGAAGCCGCCTCCGACGCGGTCGATGTCGGAGAAACCCGCCCGGACGAAAAACTGATCGCGGTCCCCGGCCTGGTGATCGATACGAACCAGCGCGGTGTTCGCGCTGTTCCTGAACCGGAAGACGCCGCTTTCCGACTCCAGAAGGGCGATGGTGGCCGGAAACGTCGAAGGCGCGGTGGTCAGCGCACCCTGAAGCGAGGAGGAGAGACCGCGTATGGCGGGATCGGACGACGTGGCCAGGACGTTGATCAGCTCCTGCTGACCCGGAGTCGGGTCGAAAATCGCCCGGTTCTCGAGGAACGTCGAGAAGCCGGACTCCCGCTGGGAGAGGCCTTCGTAGGACACGAAATAGAAGGTCCGGTTCCGCGCGACGGGTCCTCCCACGTTGAACCCCGCCTGCCACCGGCGAAACGGCGGGTCCACGTCGGCTCCGTTCGGGCCGAACGCGAACGGGTTCCGGGCGTCGAGGGCCTGGTCCCTCAGGAAACCGAACACGGTGCCATGGGTATCGTTCGTACCCGACTTCGTGACGATGTTGATCACGCCGCCGGCCGCGCCTCCCGACTCCGCGGAGAAGTTCGACCGGTTGACCTGGAACTCCCGGACCGCGTCCTGGCTCACCGTCGTGCGCGCGCTCCCCGTGGAGTTGTCGTTGGAGTCCAAACCGTCGACCGTCACCGAATTGGAGCGCCCGTTCTGGCCAGCAAACGACAACCCCGTATCCGGCGCGATCGGCAGGCTGAAGGGAACGTGGGCTCGCGAGTCGGTGACGCCCGGCGCGAGCAGAGAAAAATCGAGAAAGTCGCGGCGGTTGATCGGCAGGCTGTCGATTCGGAACTCGCCGATCGTGTCGGCCTGTTGTGTGCGCCGGGACTCGACCAGCGGCGCCTGATTCACGACGATGATTTCCAACAGCGTTTCCGGCGGGACCAGGACCGAATCGATCCGGACCGACTGCCCGAGCGTCACGTCGATCGGCCGCCGCAGGTTGATGGCGAAGTCGGGGTGGCTGAACTCGATCTCGTAAGTGGACGGGGGGAGGTAGAGCAGCCGGTAGCTGCCGGCGGCATCGGTCTGGACGCTTCGTTCGAACCCGGTGGACGGGGCGAAGGCCGTCACCGTGGTCCCCGGGATCACGGCGCCGGTCGCATCGGTCACCTGTCCGGAGACTACTCCGGTTGCGACCTCCGATTGTGCCGACGCTCGCGGTGACGCCAACGAGACCCACAGCATTACGGCCAGCAAAGCGAGCCGGCCGACTCCCGTGTCAAACCGTCTCGCGCGCGTCGTCGTTCTCCTCGCCGGTGACGCGGGCGTATTCTTCCCGCAGGCTCTGCAAATGGCCGCGCTCTTCGCGGGCGAACTCCTGAAACAAGCGCCGTCCCCTCGGGTCATCCAGCTCCCTCGCGAAATTGCGGAAAAACTCGTGCGACTTCTGTTCCAACGCGATCGCGATCCCGAGGGCTTCGGCCCGGGTCGTGTGATCGCCGACGTCTTCATGGAGCAATTCACGTTCCGGAAAGATCTCGTCGGCGATTCTCCGGCTGGCCGGCAACCGCGCGGGCTCCCGCCGGAGCCAGCGGTTCTCGTCGACCAACTGGCGGTACTCCCGCTGGAGTCGACCCATGTGCTCGGATTCCTCCTCGGCCAGATGCTCGAACATCTTGCGCCCGTGGGGATCCCGCGTCTTTTTCGAGGCGTTCGTGTAGAAGCTGTACCCGCGCCGTTCCACCGCCAGCGTCAACTCGAGCGCGTCTCTGGTGAGGATCTTCTGCTGCTTCGCGCGTTCGTCGATGATGCCGGATTCGGCGTCGTCCTCTGCGCAACACGACTTGCAGATGCCCGAGATCGCATATCGACTGTAGACCGGATGAAAGTCGTGTTTGCCGGTCTCTTCGCGAAGAAGCCGCTCGATGCGTCGCGAGGGATACTCGTCGGTGATGCCGCACCGATTGCAGACGAAGTGAATGTGGTTGGGTTGGTTGATCAGGGGTTCGTAGCGCGTCGTTCCCTCGAGCTTGGCCTGGCGGATCATGCCGGATTCCAGCAGGATCTTGAGCGTCCGGTAGATCGTCGACAGGCCGACCCGATGCCCCTTTTCGAGCAGACGCTCGCGCAGCTCCTCGACCGACGGATGGTCGTCCGACTCGAGAAGGCTCTCCCAGACCAACGCTCGCTGGGAGGTCTTCCGAAGGTTCTTCTCCTCGAGAAGGTTCTGGAGCCGCTGTTTTTGCTGCATTGTCGCGATTATATACGCCGGAGGACCGCATCCCGCGATCCTCCCTCGGTTGCAGGAATCATGCTTCCGAAACGGTCCGGAACTGGTCTAAATACGGATGGCTTGATCATCGGCGCCACGAGCAGTCGAAAAGCGCGGGAAAAGAGTCGATATGCTATATTTTTTGAATCAGAGGGGGACCATGAAACGCAATCTTTTCCTGATGCTCGTGGGGATCGGAGGGATCGGGCTGGCCGCCTGTACGACCGAAGTCGCCGTCGACGAGAGCGCGACCGTGGAAACCGAAGCGGTGCCGGTCGACCTGAAAGCGGCTCCGGACTTCGACCTTGCCGCGTTCCCGTCCGGCACGGTGAACTCCGATGACCTCAAGGGAAAGGTTGTCATCGTCGACTTCTGGGCGACGTGGTGTGGGCCCTGTATCGAGGAAATCCCCGATCTGAATGCAATTGCGGCGGAACACGACCCGGACAAGGTCGCGGTGCTCGGCATTACGATTCAATCCGGGTCGAAGGAAGACGTCGCGCCGTTTCTCGCGGAATTTGGCATCGAATACCCCGTCGTCATGGGCAACGAGGCCGTCGAGAACGGTTTCGGCGGCATCATCGGTTACCCCACCAAGTTCATCGTGAGCCGCGACTGGAAGATCTACAAGAAGTACATGGGGAACGACAAGAAGGACGATATCGAACAGGACCTGCGCGATCTGCTGGGAACGGCCGAAGCGGCGGATCTCCGTTAGCCGGCTAGATCGGAACGCTGATCGAAAACAGCAGGAACTTCGAGAAGAACTCGCCGAACAGCAACGTCACCACCACGAGATAGAGCAGTCCGGTCGCCGCCTGCGTGTGGCGAATCCGGACCGTGCTCCACGTCATCACCCCCAGGACGATGGGAATCACGAGCCCGAAGATCACCCGGGGCCAGAAGAAGATCCCCTGAGCAACGAAGAGTTCCGATGCCACGTTGCCCACCGGAATCGCATTGACGACCACGAGGGCTCCGACACTCACCCCGATCGTCACGATTCGGACCACCACGCTCCCCAGGTAGAACTTCGTCAACACCATGAGCGGCTCGATCGAAAGGTTCGGGACGACCAGATACCAGTGCCCGAACACCATGGCCAGCATGCCCGACCCGAGCAGCGCCGTCGCCGCCATGTGATTCACGAGAAGAAGCCACCGCTCCCACCCTCCCAGTTCCATCAGACGCGTAAACGCCAGCGAATCGGCCCCGATCGCTCCGAGCCCGGCGACGGTGGATGCGATCAGGACGATATACGCCGCCCGGTACCGGCCGATGTGGACCGTCCGGTTGTACACGCCGGCCAGGACGGCGGAAACGGCCAGGAGCGCAAACGGCCACGAGCTTTCACGAACCATCGAGGGGAACAGAAAATCGAAACCCAGCGTCACCCCCATCAGGATCGCCGCGGTCTTGCTCGCGAATTCGAAGAAAGTCCCCCCGATGACGCGCGGCGAGATGACCAGGAGTGTCACGAGCATTCCCACGGAAAGCTGTGAAAACAGGAAGAAAAACGTCGAGGAGATCATGCTGTTCGAGGCACGGCGAGGTACGCCGCCGCCGCTTCGGCCACGGCGTCGTGCCGGGAGGCCCGGCCACGATCGGCCAGGACGAGGAACTTCCACAATGCGCGGTGCTTCTCTTTCAGGATCCGGATCTCGCTGTTGTTGGTTCCCGAAAGCGGAATCGGACCGCCGGCATCGAGACGAACGGGCACTTCGGCTTCGGGGAGCGACATCTTGAGCGCGGGACAATACACGATGACGGCGTGCGGGTCGAGCCCGGCGGACCGCGCGATCTCCCGTTCGGCCACGGCGCGTTCGGCCGGGTCGTAGTGGTACCGCGATTCCAGGCGCTCCCCTTCTTCGGCCCCGATGTCGACGGTCAGGACGAAGACGGGTTTGTACAATCGCCGCGACCGGAGGCAATCGATGATGTGACGAATGCCCGCAATCGATCCGAATCGCTCCGAAAGCGTCCACATGAGCGTCTCGTCTCCGAGGCGCCAGAGTTCCCGCGGATCGAGGCCTTCGGCCAGCGCCAGCTCCACGGCGCGCGAGATCATGGCCCCGGAGGCCAGCTTCGTGTGGTGGAAGTAGACCCGTTCGGAGAGCGTGTACCGGATTCGGAGAAGATGGACGACTTCGGAGAGCGCGTCCCTTCGGAGTACTCCGTTCTTCTCGAGCCGCAGGATCAGGCGCCCGCCGTCTTCTTCGAACAGGTGCAGGACCCGCGGGTCGTAGTGCTGGGAGAGACCCGTGAAATAGTTGTCGCGGCGCAGGTAGTCGAGAAGATCCGCGCTGACGGCCCCGGCGACGATATCAGACGCCCACGTTCCCTTCCCCGTGAGGACTCCGATGACGTTGTCCCGGATTCCGTACCGGCCCAAAACATCCCCGATCGCCGATTCGACCAGGAAGTACGCGAGACGGCTTTCATCCTCGTCGTGTCTGGGCAGGACGCGGCGCTCGTCCTCGATCGTGTGCCCGAACGGAATGTGCGTCACGTCATGGACCAGCGCGGCGGCGGCAACCACCGCTTCCTCGCCCACGTCGACGGCGCGGTTCCGGCGGACGGCCGCCACCAGCCGATGCGCCATCCACGCCGTTCCGATCGAGTGCTCGAAGCGCGTGTGGGTTGCCGAGGGATAGACCAGCGAAGCCGTTCCCAGTTGCTTGATTCCGCGCAGGCGCTGAAACTCGGGCGTGTCGATGATGTCGATCTCGAGAGGAGATAGCTCGATGTCTCCATGAACAGCGTCGCGCAGCAGTTTCGGCATAGTTCGAAGGCCCGTTTCACGTCCGGTCCAGCCCCTGATTATGGCATTTTCGGCAGGCCACCTATAATTCGGCCAGTTGGATACCCACGGAGGTCTGCCTTGAGTTTTCGTTTCGGGCCCATCGTCCTGTTGTCTCTCCTCGTCCTCGCTTGTGAACCTGCCGTCGAAGCCCCACCGGAAACGGATTCCGCGGCCGTCACCGACGACCAGCCCGTGGGGGAAGGCACACGCGAGAACCCCTACGTCGGACGTGGCGTGGTCCAGGAGCTCGGCACGGGCGAACTCGTGATCGACCATGAAACGATCCCCGGATGGGGCATGCCCCCGATGCCCATGGCCTTTCCCGTCATCGACGAGGTGACTCTGGAAGGACTGGAGGTCGGCGACCGCGTGCGCTTCGAAGTGGAGATGGCCGGTCCGGTCGGGTATCAGATCGTCGGGTTCGAGAAGGTCGAATAGTGCGGCCAGACTCGTCAACCCTCGTTGTGCAACCGCAGCGAGGAACGCTGCGGTTCATATCGGGACGCACCCGGACTACTACTTACGTCCGCACGAGTTGCCCGACATTTCGCGCCGGTGCTACGATAAGGGGCTTGTTGGGAGGTCGTCTAACGGTAGGACTGCAGACTCTGACTCTGCCTGTCGGGGTTCGAATCCCTGCCTCCCAGTTCACTCTCGATGGCCCGGACCGTTGATCGGCCCGCAGTCACGACGAACCACCATATTCTTCCACTCGTGTTCGAAGCGCTGGAACTCGGTCGTAAGACCACGAAGAAGGCTTTTGCCGAAGCCGAACCCGAGCTTCGAACGAAGCTCCTGTCAGAACAACAACGGCTCCGCGAGGCCGGAGTCCGGGTCGTCATCGTCGTGGCCGGGGTCGAGGGCGCGGGAAAAGGAGCCGTCGTCAACCGGCTCCACAAGTGGATGGACTCCCGCCACGTCGAAACCCACGCGTTCTGGGACGAAGCCGACGTCGACCGCGACCGTCCGCCGTATTGGCGCTTCTGGCATGCCCTGCCCGCGGCCGGTACGATCGGCATCATGTTCGGATCCTGGTACACGCGCCCCATGGCCGACCGCGTCTTCCGGTCCATCGATCGCGCCGAATTCGAACGCCAGCTCCGCCGCATCGAACTGTTCGAACGCCTCCTCGTCGACGATGGCCAGATCCTGATCAAGTTCTGGTTCCACCTCCCGAAGAAAGAACAGCGCAAGCGGGCCCGCGCCGAGGCCGAGAGCGGACTTGGAGGATCCCCTTATCTTCAGCTCTTCGCCGACAACTACGAACCTGCGATCGCGGCCGCGGCCGATGCCGTCCGCCTGACCGACACGGCACGGGCGCCATGGGCTCTGGTCGAATCGACCGACGCCGAATACCGCGATCTCTTCGTCGGCCGGCACCTGCTTTCCGTATTCGAGGGATACAACCCCGTCATACAAGAGAAGAACAGCAACACGCCT
>CAZTTI010000417.1:0-5106 GCA_964615925.1 uncultured Solibacteraceae bacterium | reverse complement strand
GACCACCGCGAAATCGGCCTGCGTGAAATAGAGGCCCTTCGAATATTCATCCACCTGCGCGCGCAGCGTGTCGCCAAAATCTTTCGGCCGCCGGTTCCCGACGACGAATCCCCGGGCCAGCGGGCTGTATGGCGTGACGGCCACGCCTTCTTCGAGACAAAGGGGCATCATCTCCCGCTCCTCCTCCCGGTAGACGACGTTGTAGTGGTTCTGCATCAGGACCATTCGGGCGACGTTCAGCTTGTCGGCGGCGTACAGAAGCTTCGCGAACTGCCATGCCATCATGCTCGACGCTCCCGTATAGAGGATCTTGCCCTCCCGGACCAGGTCGTCCAACCCGCGGAGCGTCTCTTCGATCGGGGTCGCGTCATCGAACCGGTGAACGATGAGAATGTCGATGTAGTCGAGCCCCAGCCTTCGGAGACTGTCCTCGACCGAATGCCGGATGTGTTTCCTCCCCAGCCCCCACTGATTGGGATCGTCCCCCATGGCCATGTACAGCTTCGTGGACACAACGTATTTGTCCCGCGACGGGGCATAATCCTTCAGGGCACGGCCCAGGATCTCCTCGCTCGCACCCAGCGAATACATGTTCGCGGTGTCGATGTAGTTGATGCCGAGCTCGAACGCGCGCTGGATGAAGGGCCGGCTTTCTTTTTCCTCGAGTACCCACTTGCGCCAGCTCTTCGACCCATAGGTCATCGTTCCGAGGCACACGCGCGAGACTTTCAGGCCGCTGGCCCCGAGACTGACGTATTCCACGATGATCCTCCCTGCGATTGAATCCGCGCCGAAAACCCCGAGTGTACCGCATGCCTTGACAAATCACGGGAGCGGTCCGGAGAATCGACGCTGGGACACTCCTCGAACGAACCACATCAAGGAATCGCCATGACCAGGTCGTTGCCTCTCTTTCTCCGGACTGTTTGCCTGACGTTTGTCGTCTCCGCCCTCGCACCGGCCGGCCACGCCCAATCCGGCGCGCCGGACCTGAACCTCGACTACGAACGTTTCACTTTGGACAACGGTCTCACCGTCATCGTCCACGAAGACCGGAAAGCGCCGGTGGTAGCCGTCAGCATCTGGTACCACGTCGGTTCGAAGAACGAGCCCGAGGGAAAGACCGGCTTCGCCCACCTGTTCGAACACCTGATGTTCAACGGGAGCGAGAACTATGACGGGGAGTGGTTCGAACCGCTCCAGCGGGTGGGCGCAACCAACGTCAACGGCACGACGTTCCTCGACAGGACGAACTACTTTCAGACCGTGCCGACGCCGGCCCTCGACGTGGCGCTCTGGATGGAATCGGACCGCATGGGGCACCTGCTCGGCGCCGTCACCCAGGAGAAGCTCGACAACCAGCGCGGCGTGGTCCAGAACGAGAAACGCCAGCGGGACAACTCACCCTACGGCCGGATCAACTACGACCTTTATGAGGGCCTCTTCCCGGTCGGACACGGATACCGCCATCCGACGATCGGTTCGATGGAGGACCTGGACGCGGCCTCGCTCGAGGACGTCCACCAGTGGTTCCAGGATTACTACGGCCCGAACAACGCCGTCCTGGTCCTCTCCGGCGACATCGACCGCGCCACGGCGGAGGAAAAGGTCAACCGGTTCTTCGGCGACATCCCGGCGGGCCCGGAAGTCGATCAATTCCAGGCCTGGGTTCCGTACCGGGACTCGAATTCTTATCAGATTCAATACGACGAGGTCCCGGCGATCCTGGCCAACCGCGCGTGGGTGCTGCCTCCCCGGGACACCCGGGACCGGGCCCTGCTCGACATCGCGGCCGCGGTTCTGGGACAAGGAAGAAACTCCCGCTTCTATCGCGAGCTGATCTACGACCGGCAGGTGGCCAGCGACGTGGGGATCTTTGTGGGGCCCTACGAAGTCGCCAGTGTTTTCGACCTCGCGATCACGCTCAATCCCGGAGTCGACGCCACCGTCGCGTCCGAAGCCATGGACCGGCTCCTCGCCGAGTTCATCGAAGACGGCCCGACGCAGGAAGAGATCGACCGCGTCGTCACGTCGATCAACGCGCAGACCGTCCGGGGGATGGAGGCGGTCAACGGAAAAGCGACGCTGTTGGCCGAAGGCGAGCTCTACCACGACGACCCCGCATTCATCGAAACCTATCTCGAGTGGATCAACGCCGCGACGCCGCAAGAAGTTCGCTCCGCCGCGGAAACCTACCTCACCCGCAGCTGGCACCAGGTCGACGTCGTTCCCGCCGGACAATACTCCAGCACGCCATCGGGCGTGGACCGGAGCGCCGGAATCCCCGATGTCGGCGACGACCTGCCGACGCTCCGTTTCCCAGACATCGAACGGGCCACGCTCTCGAACGGCGTCGAGGTGATCCTCGCCCAACGCGACGCCGTTCCCATCGTCGAGATGTCGATCCAGTTCGACGCGGGCTACGCGGCCGACGCCGGAGGCAAACTCGGCGTGGCCTCGTTCGCGATGTCCATGCTCGACACGGGAACGACCACGCGGTCGGCCCTCGAGATCGCCGCCGAGGAAGAACGGCTCGGCGCGAACATTTCGGCCGCGTCCAACCTCGACGCATCGTCGGTGAGTCTCTCGGCCCTGACAACTCAACTCGAACCATCCATCGAGCTCTGGGCCGATTTGATTCTGAATCCCGTCTTCGAACAACAGGAAATGGACCGCCTCCGCACTCAGTGGCTGGCCCGCATCCAGCAGGAAAAGGCCGACCCGGTGGCGCTCGCCCTGAGGCTCCTCCCGCCCGCAATGTACGGCGAAGGCCATGCGTACGCCGTGCCGTTCACCGGGTCGGGGACGGAGCAGTCGATCCAATCCCTGACGCGCGACGACCTCGTCGGATTCCACGAGAACTGGCTGCGCCCGGACAACGCGACGATCTTCGTGACGGGAGACACGACGCTCGAAGAAATGACCAGGCTGCTCGAAGACGCCCTCGACGGGTGGGAGGCGCCGAATACTCCCGCGCCCGAAAAGAACATCACCGAAGCCCCACTGCCAGCCAGCCCCCGCATCATCTTGATCGACCTTCCGGGATCGCCCCAGGCCCTGATCCTGGCCGGGCATCTCGCGCCGGGACTCGGCACCGATCGAGACTTGGCCATCGCGGCGATGAACGACGTCCTCGGCGGCGACTTTACCTCGCGCGTCAACATGAACCTCCGCGAGGAAAAAGGCTGGGCCTACGGCGCCCAAACCCTCTTCCAGAACGCGAAAGGCCAACGGCCGTTCCTGGTCTACGCCCCCGTGCAAAGCGACCGCACCGGCGATTCGATGTCGGAATTGGTTCGCGAACTGAACGCCTACCAGACGACCGAACCCGTCACCGAAGAAGAAATGGCCCGCACTATCGCCAGCTCCACCCGCGAGCTCCCGGGCCAGTTCGAAACCGCCGGCGCCGTGTTGGGAAGCATGATCAACTCCGTGCGCTACGGCCGGCCCCCAGACTACGCGTCCACGCTGACCGAACGCTACGAAGCCCTCACGCTCGACGACCTGCGAGTCGCGGCCGACGACATCGTGCAGCCGGGCGCGTTGACGTGGCTCGTGGTTGGAGACCTGCGGGACATCCGGAGCCAGGTCGAGGCAACGGGGATCGCGCCGGTCGAGATCTGGACGGTGAACGGGGAGCGGGTGGAGTAGGTCCGCTGACCTCCGTCACGAATAAACGGATAGCGAAGGGCCTTCCACGGCGTTCGTAACGGCGAAGCACCTCGCGCACGAGTTCGCTCTTTGTGCGGACCTCGATCGACCGTTCAAATCAAAACTGCTGTTTCGATTCTGCATGCATATCGAAACTTCGGTTTCAGGCCTGCGTGATATCGGCCCAGCCTATTATGTTGCCATATATGCTAGCATAACCGCTATGGCCAGAACGACGATCCTGCTTCCCGACGAGCTCCTCCACGAAGTCAAACGAGTGGCCGAAACGCAAGGGATCACGATGACCGAGGTGATCCGGACGGCCCTGCGCAGCCATATCGACGCTCAGCCGGCTCCCCGCCTTCCTTCCTTCACCGCGGCAGGCGGAAGCCCGCACGCTCGCCCGCGCAAAACGTCGGAGCGCGCCGGGTCTATCGCGCAAAAAACGGTGGATCCGCATGAGGGAAGCGCCCGCGAAGGGCAGCGTTGATGGCGACGGTTGTCGATACGGGACCGTTGTTCGCCCTGGCCGACGCGGGCGACTACTACCACGAACCGGTCAAGCGCTACGTTTCACAACATCCCGATACCTGGATCGTCCCCGCACCGGTCGTGACCGAGACGGCCATCAGCATCCTCGACCGACTCGGGCCGCAGGCCGAACTGGCGTTTCTGCGGTCCCTGTCCGCAAAGGAAATGCTGGTCGAGGACATGACGGATCGGGACTTGCGCCGAGCCATCGAGATTCTCGGGCAGTATCATGACGCGCAATTCGGCATGGTGGACGCCTGGACGATGGCGGTTGCCGAACGCCTCAAGATCGAGCGCGTTCTCACCCTGGACCGGCGGGACTTCGCCATCTACCGGCCCCGCCACTGTGAGGCGTTCCGGCTCGTCCCTGAAGATCTTCGCTAGCGATCGACGCGGCGGATCGGCAGGCGAGCCAGCCCCCTGAAAATAAGGCACGAAATCGACACGGTCGCGTGGAAATAATCGGAGCCTAATTCACAAATTCTTCGTACAGCGTCGTCCGCTGCCGGGGCGTGAATCCCGCATCCGTAATCACCCGCCGCAACATCGAATCGTCCGCCCGATGCTCCGCTCCGGCGGCGCTGATCACGTTTTCCTCGATCATGATGCTGCCCATGTCGTTGACGCCGAAACGGAGGGCGACGGCACCGAGCTTGAGGCCGACTGTCAGCCAGGACACTTGAATGTTGTCGATGTTGTCGAGGTAGATGCGGCTCAAGGCGAGGAGGCGGAGGTATTCGACCGCGGTCACGTCTTTGAGAGGCTTCTTGCCGAGGGGCGTGTTCTCTTTCTGGAACGTCCAGGGGATGAAGGCGGTGAAGCCGCCGGTTTCGTCTTGAAGATCGCGGACTCTTCGAAGATGCGCGATACGGTGGTCGAGCGTTTCGCCCACTCCAACCATCATCGTGGCCGATGAGCGCAAGC
>CAZTTI010000416.1:0-4502 GCA_964615925.1 uncultured Solibacteraceae bacterium | reverse complement strand
GAGCCGGCGCCTCCTCGCCCGCCGGACGATCGTCCTGAACCCTCCGGAATCCGCGTGCCCGATTTCACCGGACGTCCGTATGCCGAGGCCACCGAGACGCTCGAGCGCGCCGGGCTCTCGGTGTCGCTCCGGACGGAGGATCCGGGAGCGTCGGGCCTCGCGCGCGGGAGCGTCCTTCGGACCGAACCTCGCGCCGGCTCGACGGTTTCGGCGGGGGCCGACGTCGTTCTGGTCGTTTCTTCCGGTCGCGTCACGCCGGATCCGGCTCCGGCTGTCCGTGAAGACTGCTTGGGATTCCGAACGGCTGGCGCGTCTCTTTCCCGCGACGGCAGCGGGTGGTTGCTCACCGACGGCAGCAGCCGGATGAAGACGTTTGACGTCCAGCAGGAGGGCGAGCAGGCCCTCGGAATCATTCGCAATTACGGGCTGGACTCCCACTGCTTCGTGGGACGCCCGGATCCCTCGATCGAATACTGGCTCGCGGGCGGCCGCGCGCCCGAGGGCGCCATGCGCGGTGAAGACTGCATCGCGTTCGATCCGGAAGCGCTCGACCTCATCGAAAGCGGCGGGACCTGGTTCCTGGCCAATGGGCGGAGCCGCATGGTGGCGTTTCCGGACGAGAACGAGGGGCGGGAGGGGCGCGCGATCATTCGCCGCTGGGGCTTCACCCAGATGTGTTACGTCGGGCGACCCAACGCGTCGTTCACGTATTTTCGGCGTTAGATCACTCCTGCGGAAATCGCGAGACCGCCAGCGCGAAAGCCAGAACGGTCCAGTCCATTCGACCGACTTCGTCTTACGGCGAGCTTGTGGCGTCCGCGGAATCGCGGAACGGGTTCTCGATTCGCACGCCATCGATCACCTGACCGTGATTCAGATCTTCGGTGAGCAGACGGGGGCAGGAAGCGAGGCTCGCCGCCTTCACGATGAGGGCATCCCAGTATCCGATCGACACGGAGTCGGACAGGTCGATGGCATCGCGAACGAGCTGCCGGTCCACGGCGACGACTCGGAGTCGCGAGAATCGAGCGACCGCGGATTCCGCCGTACCGTGATCGAGCGGCGTCGGGAGCTTGCGAGTCGTGGCCCAGTAAAATTCTCCGAGGACCTGGGCGCTGACGACCAAAGACGCCGATGGGATCTCCCGCAGCAGGGATTGTGCCCGGTGCTGCTTGGTCGGATCCCGCGTGTCGAAGAGGTAGACCAGGACGTTGGTATCGAGGAATACCCTACCGCTTTCCGTAGCGCCCAAGTCGTTCCTCGTAGAGGTCCTCACGCGTCCATGTCCGCCCTTCCGGGCCGCTCGACGCTCGGCTCTGCCGCGCCAGCCCGAGCACCTCTTCCACCGCCCGCTCGGCCTCGCTGGTTCCGGCATACGACTCGATGTACTCGCGGATCAATGCATTGACCGAGGTGTCTTCCTCGATGGCCCGGATACGGGCCCGGCGGAGAACGTCGTCGTTGATGGTCAGTGTCACGTTCGCCATGGGGTCAGTGTAGCACGGATCCTGTGTAGCACATCTTCTACACGATTCCTACAGGAGCGGTCAGAGATCCGGATTCCGCAGGTGCCAGCCGGTCGCCCGTTCGTAGGCATGGGCCAGTTGCAGCACGGTCTCTTCGGCGAACGGCGCGCCGACGATCTGCAGGCCGATCGGGAGCCCGGCCCGGCTGAATCCGCAGGGAATGGAGATGGCCGGGAGCCCGAAGACGTCGAAGGCCACGTTGTTGTTTCCGCGGGGAGGTCCACCGGGTCCGTCGATCGGCTCCGCCGGCGCCTTCATCGTCGGCAGGACGAGGAGGTCGACGTCGTCAAAGACATCCACGATCTCACGCCGGAGGAGATCCACTTCGCGACGGGCCTCGGCGTAACCGGAAGCGCTTCGGGCGGCGGCGCGTTCGAGCGTCGCCCTCGTGGACGGCTGATACAACTCGGGGGACGCCTCGAACCATTCCGCATGCCATGCCGAGGCTTCGGCATCCCAGATCGTCGCCGGTGTGGGTGTTGACGGGAGAGCCACGTCCTGGGTTCTCGAAGTCATGCCCCCCACGAGGTCGATGGCGGCGCCGACCGCCGCCTCGACCTCGGGATCGAGGTTCTCGAAGAACGGGCTTCTGGGAATTCCCAGCCTCAGGTGCGCCGTCGAAGATGCGAGCGTGGCCTGATAGTCGGGGACATCGCGTTCGACCGTCGTCGGCTCCAACGGGTCGTATCCGGCGATGACACCCAGCACCAGCGCCGTGTCCTCGACCGTCTTGGTCATCGGCCCGACGTGATCGAGCGTCCACGAGAGCGTCATGACGCCGCGGGTGCTCACGCGGCCGTACGTCGCCTTGAGCCCGACGATGCCGCAGTGCGCGGCGGGCCCCCGCACCGAACCGGCGGTGTCGGTCCCGAGCGCGGCAAAGCAGAGGTCCGCCGCCACGGCCGCGCCCGGCCCGCCGGACGAGCCCCCGGTCACATGGTCCGGATTCCACGGGTTTCGAATCGTTCCGAAGTGGCTCACCGTTGAGCTGCCCCCGTAGGCGAACTCGTGGAGGTTGAGCTTTCCGAGCAGAATCGCCCCGGCTTCGGATAGACGGCGGGCGACCTCGGCGTCTTCGGTGGGAACACGGTTCTCGAACACCGCGCTGGCGCCGGTCGAGCGGATGCCGGCCGTGTCGATGTTGTCCTTGAGCGCGACCGGGATCCCGTCCAGAGGCCCCCGCCACTCGCCCGCTGCGTGCCGTTCCTCACACTCCCGCGCGGCAGACAACGCCTGGTCGCGGGCCACGGTGATGAAGGCGTTCAGGACGGGGTTGAGCCGGTCGATGCGATCCAGACACGCCCGGGTCAGGTCGACTGGCGAGACCGTGCCGTTCCGTACGAGCTGGGAAGCTTCGGCCAGCGTGAGCGTCGCGAGGTCCGACGGCGGCGTGGCCGGTCCGGACGAGGGACGGCATCCCCAGGCCAGGGCGGTCCCCAGCCCGAGCGAGACGAATCGCCGGCGGGAAAGCCGACGGGAAAGATGCATGTCGGTCATGATCGCGGTTCGGTGATTTCAACCGGGAATGCCCGGTAGCTCTGGAAGCTTTCTATCCAACGGCGGCCGGGGAGTCAAACAAGAACGAACGCCAGCAAGGTCGCAAGACGACACTGCGAGCAAGCTCCGAAGTCTCCGGGCTCACTCCGTAAAGAACCACGGCCGCAAGTCGCTGTCCGGGATGTATCGCGACGCCTGGCGAAAAATTGCGAGCAATGCTCGAGGCGATAGATTGCGCAACGTCTCGATGAGAACACCCGACAGCACCAATAACGCCATCGCCATCGCAATCTCGAGGCCCACGATCACTGAAGATGTCCTGGTCCACGCGCGCGGCCCAGCCAATGGCCTTCGTATCGCTCTGGGAGCGCGATTGCCCGTTCGTCGAAGCGCTGCCGCGAACGCCGTCCGGCAAGGTGGATATGAATGCTCTGCCCGTTCCGGCTTCCCCGGCTCCGTGCACACAATCGCGTGCGCCCGACGGGGCAGTTGAAGCCGTCCGCGAGGGCGGACGGGGCCCGCAGTTCTCGTCGGTCTGCTGGCGTTTGCGCTCGTTCTTGCCCTGTCGGTCTCCTTGCTGGGCGGGCGAGCACTGCTTGTGGGCCGGGACGACGTGGCGGTGCTGATCGGAGGCCTGGTCAGCCTCGGCTTCCTCCTGCGTCCATGCTGCTGATCTTCTCATCGTCAGGGTTGCTTGCGTGGGCTCGACGAGGAGTGGTCCGGCGAAACGCGTGCTTTTTTTCACCGAGCGTGTTCGGTTGCAATCAGTAGGGGTTGGGGGCGGTAAATCTCTCACTATTGTTCCATCCCAACCCCGGAGGAGCGATTGGGACGTGACTCGTTCCGGGGTAGTTCGAACAGAACATCAACAGCACGCTGGGAGCCAGGGAGGCGCAGAGCGGCTAGAGAGAGATCACGTTCAAGCCCGGGATGCGGCCGAAGTCGCGATGATTGTCGGTGACGATGGAATAGCCCAGCTCCAGAGCGCAGGCCCCGATGATCAGATCGGCTAAGGGGAGGTTGATTCCCTTCGCGGCTTGCTCTCCACCGATGCGGCCGACGATCTCCGCCGTGACGGCTGTGATCGGATAAACGGGAATCGTGGCTCGGAGTTCGTCAAGGAACGCGCGCCGGCGTTCGCGGATCTCGGATGTGTTGGCGCGATAGATGCCGTGTCCGATTTCCGCGACGGTCAGAGCCGACAGGATGATGGGGACCGTCCCGACGGCGGCAATGACGTTTTCGATGACTTCGGCGGGCGGACGCTTGCGGCGTTCGGCCGCGATCAGGATACCGGAGTCGAGGACTAATCCCAGGACGGTGGATTCCATGGCTCGCGGCGCGCGCGGATGCCTTCTTCGACATCGCGGGCGAACTCGTCATCGATGATTGCCGTGGAGCCGCGGGCTTTCAGATCCGCGAGAACTTCCGAGATCAGACGGCCAGCCGGTTTCGACGCCCGGATCACCGCAACCGGCC
>CAZTTI010000415.1:0-2852 GCA_964615925.1 uncultured Solibacteraceae bacterium | reverse complement strand
CGAGACGTCGCGTCTCGAGGCCGAACAGAACGAGATCCACGAATCCATGGAACGATCCCGCCAGCAGCTCGATGCCGTGCGCGTCGAGAAGTCGGCGATCGACCAGGAACTGGAGATGCGATCCTCCACCTCCCGGGAGATCGCGGAGGCGATCGAAAAGGAAACCTCGGGTGTCGCCCAGACCCGGTCCGAACTCGCCGTCATCGGGGAGCGGAAGGATAACGTCACCCGGGACGTCGAGGGCCTCGATCGGCAGATCCAATCGCTCGAGGCGGAATGCCAGCGACTGGTCGACGCCGTGGAAACCGCGGAATCGGAGCGTTCCCGGGCCAGCCATTCGATCGAGGAGGAGTCGGAGCGCCGCGCCGCGGTCACCCGGGAAGCCGAACGCATCCGCGAGTCGATCGCAACGATGTTGGGTGAGCTGGAATCGCTGCGATCGACTCTGAGAGAGGCCGAAACCCAGTGGGATGAAACGCGCGCCCGTCACGACGAGTGGAAGGATCGCTACGGCCGCCTGCAGATCGAACGCGCCGAGATCGAGTCCGACCTCAAGCACCTGGTCAGTGCATGCCGATCCGAGTTGGGCGAGAACATCGAGTCGGTTTGCCTCGACCATTTCGAGAGCCTGGGCCCGGAAGATCTCGAAGCCGCCGATGCCGAGCACCAGGATCTGCGCCAGAGGCTCGACGCGATGGGGAACGTCAACATGATGGCCGTCGAGGAGTACGAGGAGGCCGAGCAGCGCTTCGCCTTCCTCTCCGCCGAACGCCAAGACCTGCTCGACTCGATCCGCGACACGATGGCGGCGATCCGGGAGATCGAGGCGGTATCGAAGAAGCAGTTCGCCGATGCGTATGCCGACATCAACGCCAAGTTCACCGAGGCGTTCGTCGAGCTCTTCGGAGGAGGAAATGGAGAACTCCGGCTCATCGAAGATTCCGAGTCCGGGGACGACGCCGATGCCGGTATCGAAATCGTTGCCCAGCCCCCGGGGAAAAAACTGCAGAACGTCCTGCTGCTTTCCGGAGGCGAAAAGGCCTTGACGGCACTGGCGCTGCTCATCGCCCTGTTCCGGTTTAAACCCAGTCCGTTCTGCGTCCTGGACGAGGTGGACGCGCCGCTGGACGAAGCCAACGTCGAGCGTTTTGCGAACATGGTACGCTCGATGAGTCAGGACACGCAGTTCATCGTGATCACCCACAGCAAGCGCACGATGGAAACAGCCTCGCAGTTGTACGGTGTGACGATGGAGGAAGCCGGCGTATCGAAGGTCGTCTCGGTCCGGCTCAACTGACACGCCGGCAACGCTTGGAGGCTATCGGATTGGACGCACGATTGGACTGGAGGCACGATTGATGGACGTGATGCAAACCGATTTTCCCGGGCTGAAGCTTCATGCCCGGGGAAAAGTGCGGGATATCTACGACCTGGGGGACGCGCTCCTGTTCATTGCGACCGATCGCTTGTCCGCGTTCGACGTTGTCCTGCCCACGCCGATCCCGAACAAGGGACGTGTCCTGACCCAAATGAGCCGTTTCTGGTTCGATCAATTCAAGAACGCCGTGCCGAATCACGTCATCACGCTCGACGTCGACGAGTATCCCGTGAGCCTGGCGGAGTTCCGGAGCCAGCTCGAGGGGCGGTCGATGCTGGTCCAGAAGGCCGAGGTTTTTCCGATCGAGTGCGTCGTTCGCGGTTACCTGACCGGTTCGGGCTGGAAGGACTACAAGAAGAGCGGAACGGTCTGCGGAGTCGTGCTTCCGGAGGGGTTGGTGGAATCGGTGAAGCTCTCCGAGCCGATCTTCACGCCATCGACCAAGGCCGCGACGGGCCACGACGAGAACATCTCCGTCGACCGGGCTGCCGATATCGTCGGGCGGCGGGAGGTCCAGGAACTCGGGGATCTTTCGATCGACCTCTACAGTAAGGCGGCCTCGTACGCTCTCGAACGGGGCATCATCATTTGCGACACGAAGTTCGAGTTCGGCATCATCGGCGGACGGATCGCCATCGTTGACGAGATGTTGACGCCGGATTCCTCGCGTTTCTGGCCGGCGGACCAATACGAACCCGGCCGCTCGCAGCCGTCGTTCGACAAGCAGTTCGTCCGCGACTACCTCGAGGAGATCGGATGGGACAAGCAGCCTCCCGGCCCGGAACTTCCCGAGGAAGTCGTCGCGCGAACGGCGGACAAGTACCTGGAGGCGTTCCGGCTCCTGACCGGGCTCGACCTCATCTGAAGGGATGCCATCGTTCTCCATCGCGGACTTCACGCTGATCGACTGGCTCGTCGTGGCCATCGTGGCGTATTCCGTCGTCGCGAGCACGCTGCGCGGGTTCGTCCGCGAAGTACTCGGTCTCATCACCGTCATCGCCGGGATTGCACTTGCCGCATGGTTTTACGACGAGCTGGCAATCCCCTTCGAGCAGGTTTTCGCGACCGAACAACTCGCCATGTTCCTGTCGTTCGCCGTCCTGTTCCTGGGGACCCTCATCGCAGGTTTCGTCGCGATCTGGGTGGTCTATCGCGCGATGAAGGCCGTCCGGATCGAGTGGTTCGACCGGGTGCTGGGCGGGGCGTTCGGCTTCGTGCGCGGCTGGTTGATTGCCGTGGTGATCTTCATCGCGCTCACCGCGTTCGAGGTCCAGGCCAGCGCGGTCCGCAATTCGGAGCTGGGCCCGTACGTGCTCGCCGGTTCGCGCGCAGTCGCCGCCATGACGCCGTTCGACCTGAGGGCCCGTTTTCTGGTCGGGTACGAACGGATCCAGGATTGGTGGTACGAGAACATCAACTCCGAAAACTCTCTCCCCGAGGCCGGCGATCCCTTCCAATAGCGGTCCGTCGCGAT
>CAZTTI010000414.1:0-3230 GCA_964615925.1 uncultured Solibacteraceae bacterium | reverse complement strand
GTCTCCGGCGCGCAGTTCCTTCCGGACTTCCTGGAGGAACGCCCGCCCCTCGTGGCGCTCGAAGTTTCCGATCGTGCTCCCGAGAAACAGGAGCAGGACGGGGGTGTCCGGCGGCGCGCGGCGAACGGCTTCCCGGAGACCATTGATGTAGGACGACGCGAGCGGGTCCACCCGGACGCCGTCGATCTGGCCGACGCCGGCCTTGCACTGCTCCAGCGCCGCCGGTGAGATGTCGATGGGGACGTAAACCAACGGATCGCCGGGAGTGGGCTCGAATGCCCCGAGGATCTGCCGCGCCTTGACCCCCGTACCGCTCCCCAGTTCCACGATGAGGGGGCCCGTTTCGAAGTACTGGGGAAGTTTCCCTGCGTGGCGCTCCAGGACGCGTTCGTCGGCGCGCGTCAGGCCGTATTCGGGGAGTAACGTGATGACCTCGAAGAGCGCGGACCCCACGGCGTCATAAAGGTATCGGGATGGCACTTGCTTCTGTTCCCTGGAGAGCCCGATCCTGACTTCGGAGGCGAATTCCGCCGTGTCGACGGGGGGTGCGACCTTCACGACGTCCTCCGCCTCCATCGCGTTGCTCATTTCGATACCGTTCGGAAGGTGGCGTAGATTTTCGGATAGTGCGGCTGGAACCAGTTGCGGAACGAACGCCGGGTGAGGGCTCTGGCCGTCCGGGCCGACGCACCTTTCATCACGTAGTGTTTCCCATCGAAGAAATTTGTGGAATATCCGGGGTAGAAGGAGAAGCGTTCGAACCCGTCGAGCGGACCGAAAGGCGTGGACGTCCACTCCCATCCGTTTCCCACGAGGTCCGCCACACCGAACGCGCTGTCCCCTGAAGGAAACGCTCCCACCGGTGCGGGGTCCCATCCGCGGCATCCGAAGTTGCCGTGTTCCGGCCCGGGGGAGTCGTCGCCCCACGGGTGGCGGCGCGCCTGCCCTCCGCGAACTCCGTACGCCGCCCGGTCCCACTCGGCCTCGGTCGGCAGCCGCCGCCCCTTCCACCGCGCGAAAGCCGTCGCCTCGGCATGGCTCACGTAGACGGGCCAGCTTTCCTCCAACGGACGCCGGTCGAACATGTTGCGCACCATCCATCGTTCGCCGTGCTTCTCCCAGAAGCGGGGATGCTCGATCCCTTCGGAGACCTTCCAGGCCCAATCGTCCTCGCTCCAGAGGGAGCGATCGTCGTATCCGCCGCCGCGCACGAACGCGAGGAACTCGCCGTTGGTCACATCGTCCCGATCGATGTCGAATTCAGGGACCCTCTCCCGGGTCTGATTGAACTCGTTGTCCCAGCCGAACGCCTTCCCTCGCGGTTGCCCGAGAATCGCATCGCCTTCGGGAATATGGATCCGCTCCCCCGAGGGCCCCCTGCCCCGGAGTTCGTTCTGGATGCCGAAGGGCCGCCGCTTCATTTCGGGAGCGAGCCAGTGGAGCATGTACGCCAGCGTTTCCAAGTGCATGAGGCGGTGTTCGACCGCGACTTCGAAGACCAGGCCGTTCGAGAGGTCCTCGGACTCCGTGAAGTCCACCGTCCGGAGAATATCGTCGACGACGTTCCGGATTTTCCG
The DNA here is from genome assembly GCA_964615925.1 of uncultured Solibacteraceae bacterium. Classification (GTDB taxonomy): domain Bacteria; phylum Acidobacteriota; class Terriglobia; order 20CM-2-55-15; family 20CM-2-55-15; genus JAJEDW01. The sequence continues at coordinate 1,653 of CAZTTI010000414.1, read as the reverse complement.
GTTGTACCGCTCGATCTCTTCGATCGCCGGCCAGTCCCCGGATCTATCGTCGGGCAGGCCGCCGTCCACCGGATCGATGCCGAAAGCGAAGAGCGAGTCGAACTCGTCGTTGAACGGGTCGCGGCCGAACGTCGATCGCGCGATCAGGTTCCAGTCGAACGCTTCGATGTGGCCGAGATAGAAAAGCACGCGATGCCGTTCCGGGATCGGCCGCTCCCACATCGCTCGTGGAGCCAGCATCCGGAAGACTCCATCGCTCTCGGCGCGCGCGCGGAGGATCCGGTTCTGGAGCGAACGCCGGAGGACCGGGGCCGGGATTGCGCGATCGCTTGGTAGAGAAAGGGCCTCGGGGGACATCACAGCACCTCGGACGGAGAACAACGACGACGCGATTGACCGAAACGGCACACGATCAGAAACTTAGTTTTTCAGGTTGGCCCGAACCTGTCAAATCGCGGCGGCGAGGAGGCGCACCTCAAGTGCGCTTTCGCGCGATCAGCGTGAGGCGGGACGCGTCCATCGAAAACGGTGTGTCTGTCAGCGTATCGTACGCGCTGAAGTCGCCGAAGCCGCACGATTCCAGAAGCAGTTCGAGTTCCCGATAGGAGTAGAGGCGCACCGACGTTTCCTTGCGTTCGACGACGCCGTCGCCATAGAAGGTCCAGACGCCCTCGACGCGGGAGGTCTTGTGGTCGAACCGCCGTTCCTCGAGGACGGTCCACCGGCCGGCCTCGAACCAGTCCTTCGACACGAAGCCCGGCAGGACGGTTTCGACCGTGAGGACGTCGAGGAGGAACGGCGCATTCGGTTTCAGCGCACGCCACACGGATTCGAGAAAGGTCCGGTCGGCATCTTCATCGGCATAACCGAAGCTCGCGAAAAAGCAGAACGCCGCGTCGAACTCTTCGAACCACGGAAGATCGCGCATATCGCCTTCGCGGGCCGTAAACTCGACGCCGAGCCGCCGGGCGACTTCGTTGGACGCCGCGACCATGTTCGGATCGAGATCGACGCCCGTCACGATGCACCCGGCTTCGGCAATCGGGATGCCGAGACGCCCGTCTCCGGAAAAAACATCGAGGACCTTCTGGCCGGGCTCGAGATCGAGCATCGTCCGGACATAATCGGCCTCTTCGGCCGTGACGTCCGGCGGCTTCATGCCCTGGAGGAGCACTTCGTGCCAGTTCCCGCGGAAAAACGTCCGCCACCATTCCTGGGATGATGCATCCGGTTCAGGAGGCCGATCGGTCACGAAGGTCCTTTCGTTCGAAGAATTGCACCGGGACAATACCACGAATCGGAAAGGTTCAGCCGAATGATCACGCGTATCAAGCCCTGGTCCGAGAGGCGCGCGCTACAATAGCGCATGAGGCCGTGACTTTCATTGACTGGTCCGATGCGGAAGGCATGTTCGGGTTGCTCCTGGAGTTTGTCGCCGATGAGCGAGCGGAATGCGGGGAAGATCCGGAGCGGCGTCGTTTCCTGTCCGAGCTATTGGCGCAACTGAGAACGGTGGAAGCACGGTATCACGAGATCCCCCGGTCCAATCTGATTCAGGGGTTGCGAGAAGTTCACGATTCGGTAGGGCGCGAGTTCAGAGACGATCCGGTCATGGTTCACGTCCGGGACTGCATCGAAGAGCTCGAAAATCTG
>CAZTTI010000413.1:0-8047 GCA_964615925.1 uncultured Solibacteraceae bacterium | reverse complement strand
TGGATTCTTTGAACGAAATTTCCGGATCGGGCCTTCGCCGACCTTTTTGCGAGGAGCGAGGAGGGAGTCCTGAACCGGCTATCTACCAATGAATTGAGGCATTTGTGGCACGAATATGGTAATCTCAAAGGTTTCTGCGTCCTGTATCGACGCTCACTTTGTCCACTTCCGGAAGGGCGCGGTTCTTCCTGGGAACGAAGGTCTTGGCCATGACACAGCGGATCTACAACAACATCTGCGAGTTGGTGGGTCGCACGCCCGTCGTTCGCCTGGATCGCATGGCGCCATCGGGCTCGGCGGAACTGCTCGCCAAGCTCGAGCTATTCAATCCGGGCGGCAGCGTCAAGGACCGGATTGCGCTCAGCATGATCGAAGCCGCCGAAGCCGAGGGCCGGTTGAAGCCGGGGGGGACCATCGTCGAGCCCACGAGCGGGAACACCGGGATCGGATTGGCCATGGTCGCCGCGGCCAGGGGATACCACGTGATCCTGACGATGCCGGAGGACATGAGCCTCGAGCGATTGAACCTGCTTCGCGCTTACGGGGCCGAAATCGTCCTGACGCCGCGGAACGAGGTCATGCAGGGCGCCATCGACAAGGCCGAGGAGCTGGTGCGGGACAATCCGGAGTATTTCATGCCGCACCAGTTTCGGAACAAGGCCAATCCGGAGGCCCATCGACGGACGACGGCAAGAGAGATCCTGGATGCCGTCGGTGGCGAACTCGATGCTCTCGTGGTTGGCATCGGGACCGGCGGGACGTCGACAGGGGTCGGGGAAGTCCTGAAGGAGTCGATCCGTCATCTGCGTTTGTACGCCGTGGAGCCGAGTGATTCTCCCGTTCTCTCCGGCGGCGTGGCCGCCCCCCACGCGATTCAGGGGATCGGAGCCGGTTTCATCCCGGAGATTCTCAATCGGGACATCATCGATCGCGTGGTCGCCGTCGAATACCGGGACGCCCGCGCCGCGACGCGTCGACTTGCGCAGACTGAGGGGATCCTGGCCGGCGTCTCCTCGGGGGCCATCCTGCACGTTGCCATCGAGGTGGCCCGGGAGCTGGGATCCGGGAAGCGGGTCCTGACGATTCTGTGCGACACCGGGGAGCGGTACCTGAGCACGGAGCTTTTCGCCTGAATGCTGCCCGGACCCGTGTGTGTTGCTCTCACGCCGAAGACGGCCGGTGAGATCCTGGCGTCCGACATCGGTGCCGCGGATTCGGTCGAGGCCCGCCTCGATTACCTCGAAAATCCCGAGGAGTCGTTCTCGATCCGGTGGAACGAGCTACCTGTTCCGGCCATCGTCACGTGCCGCGGGAAGGAGCGGGGCGGCGAGTTTGCCGGGTCGATCGACGAGGAGCGGGCCATCCTTTCGCGGGCCGTCGAGAACGGGGCGCGTTGGGTCGACGTGGATTATCGCCACGTCCGGCCTTTCGGCGAGGCTCGCGTCATCGGTTCCTACCATGACTTCGAGCGCACGCCGGAGGACCTGGAAGGCCTGATGTCGTCGGTGTGTGGAAGCGATGCCGACATCGCGAAGCTGGCGACGATGGTCCACACGTGGTCGGACAACCGCCGGCTTCTCGGCCTGCTCGAGAAGCCCTGGCCGAAGCCGGTGATCGTTATCGGAATGGGAGAGATGGGACAGATCACGCGTATCGTCGGACCGTGCCGCGGGAGCGTGATGACCTATGTGGCCCTGGGTCGCGGGTCGGCTCCGGGACAGATCGGTCTCGAAGAGCTGGATGGCGTGTTTCGCTTCCGGAGGATCCGATCCGGGACGAATCTGGTGGGGATCGTGGGAAATCCGGTCTCCCATTCCCGTTCGCCGGAGTTGCACAATCGGGCGTTCGACGAGGGCGGTCTCGACTTTGTCTATCTGCGATTCCCGGTTCTCGACATCGGCGACTTTTTCTCGAATGCGCGGGCCTTGGGAATCGTGGGTTTCTCGGTCACGATTCCTCACAAGGTCGAGGTCATGCGGTACCTCGACGGAATGACACGAGAGGCGGCGGCCGTCGGCGCGGTGAACACCGTCTACCGGGCCAACGACCGATGGCTCGGGGACAATACCGACGTTCACGGTGTTCGCGAGGCGCTCGCGGATGTCCCGCTCGACGGCGCTCGCGTCGTCATCCTCGGGACGGGGGGGGCGGCACGTGCGGCCGTGGCCGCCCTCGATGCCGCCGGGAGCGTGACGTTGCTCTCCCGGTCCCGGGAGAGGGGCTCTCTCGAGTGGTCGCGGCGAGTCGACGTGGACTCCGTGTCCCGCTACGACCGCCACGAAGCCGACCTTTTGATCAACACCACTCCGGTCGGGATGTTCCCCGACGTGGATCGGTCCCCGATCGAAGGTCCGCTCCATGCCGACTACGTTTTTGACATGGTCTACAACCCGGCCGAGACTCGACTGTTGCGCATGGCCCGCGAACAGGGCAAACGCGCGATCGGCGGCGAGGCCATGTTCCTCGCACAGGCGCGCCGGCAATTCGAGATCTGGACCGGAAGGCGGCCGGCCGATGACGTGTTCGCGGAGTTACCGGCATGATGTCCGTTCGAGTTCCGGCCAGCTCCGCCAATCTGGGACCGGGTTTCGATGCGTTGAGCGTCGCCCTCGCGGTCTATCTCGAGGTGAGGGTCGAGCAGACGGACGTCCAGGACCCGGCGCGCCGCATCCAGGGAAGCGGCGTCGATGCCGCGAAGATGCCGTCCGGTTCCGACAACCTGATCGTTCAGGTTCTGGATCGCGTGGCGTCCGGCCGGGGCCGGCGTTTGCCTCCAGCCCTCTTGCACGCGCGGAACGAGATTCCCCTGGCCCGGGGAATGGGGTCCAGTTCGACGGCCATCATCGCGGGGATCTCGTGTTACGAGATCCTGTCCGGGGAAACCCTGTCCGAGAAGGAAATCTTCGAGCACGCTTATGAGTTCGAGCCTCACCCGGACAACCTCGCGGCAGCGCTCCACGGAGGTCTGACGGTTTCAGTGGTGGGGGCCGATGGCCGGACGCTGGTGAAGTCGACCCCGGTCGCCGAGGGCGTGGTGCCGGTTCTCGTGATTCCCGAAACCGAGCTGTCGACCGAGAAGGCGCGGAGCGTGCTGCCGGACACGTATCGGAGAAGCGACGTCGTGTTCAACGTGCAGCGTTCCGCTCTCCTGGTTCAGGTGTTGACTTCGGGGGAGTGGGCTATGGTCGGCGAGGCCATGAAAGATCGGATCCATCAGCCCTACCGGGCGCGGTTGGTTCCCGGCCTCGAGGCTGTGCTCGGTACGACGGCGGAAGGGCTCGTGGGGACGGCGCTGAGTGGTGCCGGGCCGACGGTGCTGGCGCTGGCCCACCGGCGGCGCGCCGCCGAAATTGGAACACTCCTTGTTGGCGTGTTCGACCGGCACGGCGTCCGGGCTTCCCCCCGTGTCGCCGAATTCGATTCCGCGGGGCGGCGTTTCGAGGAAGCAACGGCCGGCGAGGCTCGATAGTGTGGATGAAACAATGAGCAAGATCAGGACGGCGATACTGGGAGCCACCGGGACGGTCGGACAACGGATGATCGACCTGCTCGAGAATCATCCCTGGTTCGAGGTTACGGCCCTGGCCGCGTCGGACAACTCGGCCGGGCGGCCTTACGGAGAGGTCGTTCTATGGCAGCTCGGGAATCCACCTCCGGCTCGCCTGTTGGATCTGGAAGTGCTTCCGTCGAAGCCGCCGATCGATTGCGACTTCGTGTTCTCGGGACTGCCGTCGGGAGCCGCGCGCGTCGCGGAGGCCGCTTTCGCCGAGGCCGGCATTCCTGTGATCAGCAACGCTTCGGCGTACCGCATGTCGTCCGACGTTCCGCTGCTGATCCCGGAAGTGAATGCGGCGCACCTCGACGCGATCTCCGTCCAGAGGAAGCGCTTCAAGGGAGGCGGCTTCATCGTGACGAACCCGAACTGTTCCGCGATCGGATTGATGCTCCCCCTGGCGGCACTCGAACGCACGTTCGGGGTTGCCGCCCTCAACGTCGTGACGATGCAGGCGCTTTCCGGCGCCGGATACCCGGGAGTCGCGTCGCTGGACATCAGCGACAACGTGCTGCCCGACATCGGCGCAGGCGAGGAGGCGGAGAAGATCCAGACCGAACCGCTCAAGATCCTGGGTTCGTGGAACGGAACGTCCTTCGAGAGCCTCAGCTTTCCGATCAGCGCGATGACGCACCGCGTGAACGTTCGCGACGGCCATCTGGAAGCATGTTCGGTTAAGCTCAGAAAGGAGGCATCGGTCGAGGAGTTGGAACGGGCCTTTTCCGGGTTCACCTCGGACATCGATGACCTCGATCTTCCTTCCGCTCCCCGTCCTGCCATCGAGGTGGATCGCCGCCGGGATCGGCCGCAGCCCCGGTTGGATCGCGATCGCGGTCGCGGCATGGGGGTGACGATTGGTCCGGTCGAGAAGTGTCCCGTCCTCGATTTCAGGTTCCGGGTGCTCAGCCACAACACAATCCGAGGCGCTGCCGGGGCGGCCATCCTGAACGCGGAGCTTCTCTACCGACGGGGATTGATCGGATGAACTCGCTGACGCAGATCCCTCAGGGGACGCAGATCCTGATCGGAGATGCCGTGGCGCGCCGCCGCGCGGTGGAGCGGGCGATTTTCTCGGTTTTCGAGGGGTGGTCCTACCGGGAGATCATCCCGCCGATGCTGGACTACCTGGACGTGTTCGTGAAGGGGATGGGGAGCGAGTTGGAAGACCGCGTGTACCGGTTCATCGACCGCGATGGAAACCTTCTGGCGCTCAGGCCGGAGTTCACGTCGATTCTGGCCAAGATCGCGGCCACGCGGCTTTCCTCCGAGCCCAAGCCGGTTCGCCTGGCCTATTCCGGCGAGGTCCTGCGTTTCGAGCGGCCGAAGGGCGGGCAGCAACGGGAGTTTGCGCAGGCCGGCATCGAACACTACGGCGGATCCACCTGGAGCGCGGACGTCGAGGTTTTGCTGGTGTGCATGGAGGCGCTGGAGCGGTTGGGCATTTCCGGCTTCCAGATCAATCTCGGAAGTGTCGACTTCTTCGGAGGAGTGGTCGACTCGCTCGACCTGGCTCCCGATCGAGTCGAGGCGCTGAAGGGCCTGTTGAGCCGCAAGGACCAGAGCGGCCTGGACACCCTGCTCGGACAGATGAACATCGGTCCCGAACCCGAGCGCGTGTTGAGGTCGATCCCCCACCTGACCGGGTCGGCGGAGATCCTCGATCGCGCGGGAGACCTGACCGGGAACGGGAGATCCAGCCGCGCGATCGAACATCTGGCCTCGATCTACGCCGTGTTCGAGAAGCTGGGGATGTCGGACCGGCTGACCATCGATCTCGGAGAGATTCGGGGGTTCGACTACTACACGGGGATTCTGTTTCGCGCCTACGTCCCAGGGCTTGGTTTCGAGGTTGCCAGCGGGGGCCGCTACGACGGGTTGCCCGCCGCCTTCGGTGATGACACTCCCGCTGTCGGCTTCAGCTTCACGCTCGAGCGGCTGGAGCAGGTGGTATCCGCGCTTCCCGGCGGCGAGTCGGCTCCCGAGGCCGTCCGGCTCGACCAGGGTTCGTTCGAGGAAGCCATTCGTCTCCGGCGCGAGGGAAGGGCGGTGCGGTTATGCTCGTGATCGCGATCGCGAAAGGCCGGTTCCTCGATCCTTCCCTCGGCATTCTCGATGCAATAGGCATCCGGTTCGCCGATGACCCTCGATCCTCGAGAAAACTGATCTTCGAATCGGCGGATGGCCGGTACCGGGCGATTCTCGTCAAACCGATGGACGTTCCCGCGTACGTCGAATACGGGGCGGCCGATGTCGGGATCACGGGCCGGGACGTCATTCTGGAGACGGGGGCGGACCTGCTGGAACCGCTGGCCCTCGGTTTCGGACGATGCCGCATCGCCGTCGCCGCTCCACGTGGCGCCTCGACGGCGGACAGCAACCGTCCCATTGTCCGGGTGGCCACGAAGTACCCGAAGATCACGCTCGACTATTTCAGCCGCAAGAGCATTCCCGTCGAGATCATCCCGCTTTCGGGTTCGATCGAACTGGGCCCGCTGGTCGGTCTCGCCGACCGGATCGTCGACCTGGTCGAGTCCGGCAGGACGCTCGAGGAGAACGGTCTCGAGATCGTCGACGTCATCGCTTCCAGTTCGGCCCGGCTCGTGGTGAATCGCGCCAGCTACCAGACCAAGCGCATCGAGGTGCGCGAGTTCGTCGCCGCGGTCGAGGCTCGGAACGGGCGGCTGTCGTGAGAATCATCGACTGCCGCACGGAATTCGATCCCGACGAGATCCAGCGCGCCGCGGCGCCTCCCCCGGTCGAGCGCGAGACCGACGAGCGCGTGGCGCGCATCGTGAACGATGTCCGGGAGCGTGGCGACGCCGCATTGTTCGAGTGCATGCGGCGGTTCGACGGTGTGGATCTCGACGCGGGATCGGTTCGCATCTCGCCCGATGCGCTTCGGGAATCGGCTTCGGGGGCGGAACCGGAACTGGTTCGTATCATCGAAGAGGCAGCGGCCAACATCCGGGCCTTTCACGAGAAGCAGCGCCAGGATTCATGGGACATGGACACCGGCGACGTCGGCCTCGGGCAAAAGGTCACCCCGCTGGATTCGGTCGGCGTCTACGTTCCCGGAGGGACCGCCGCATATCCGTCGTCGGTCCTCATGAACGTGATCCCGGCCCAGGTCGCCGGAGTCCGCCGAATCGTGGTGGCGACGCCGCCGCGGTCGCTCGATCTCGATCCGCTCGTTGCCGTGGCCCTCGTTCACCTCGGCATCGACGAGGTCTATCGCATCGGTGGCGCCCAGGCGATTGCGGCCCTCGCGTTCGGAACGGCGTCGGTTCCACGCGTCGACAAGATCGTCGGGCCGGGGAATCAATACGTCCAGGCCGCGAAGAGGCTGGTGTTCGGTCAGGTGAGCATCGACATGGTCGCCGGGCCCAGTGAAGTGGCCATCGTGGCCGACGAAACGTGCCCGCCCGCATGGGTTGCGGCGGACCTTTTGGCGCAGGCCGAACATGATCCTCTTGCGCGGATCTGGCTGGTGTGCGCTTCGGAGGCCCTGGTCCGTGAAGTGGAGAGCGAGATCGGCATTCAGCTGGATGCGCTGGATCGCAGGGAGATTGCCAGCGAGGCGATCACGAGTAGCGTGGCGTTCCTCGTCGAGAACGCGGCCCGCGCGGCGGAGGTCGTGAACCGGATTGCGCCCGAGCACGTCGAGGTCCTGATGGCGGAACCCGAAGCCGTCGTCGACGCCATTCGGAACGCGGGAGCGGTTTTCGTCGGACGACACTCGCCGACGGCCGTCGGAGACTACTTCGCGGGCCCGAACCATGTGCTCCCCACGGCCGGAACGGCCCGTTTCTTTTCTCCCCTGGGCGTGTACGACTTTCAGAAGAGAACCAGTATCGTCCGGTACTCGGAACGCGGACTCGCGCGTTCCGGAAATATGATCGCGAAGTTCGCGACCGCTGAGGGGCTGACGGGACATGCCCGATCCATCACCATTAGACTTCATTAAGCCGGAGGTCCGTTCGGCATCGGCGTACACGCTCAAGTACCTGGACGCCGACGTCAAGCTCGACCAGAACGAGAACCCGCACGAGATCCCCGAGTTCCTCAAGCAGAAGGTGGCCGTGAGGTTCCACGAGTTCGAGTGGAGCCGGTATCCGGAATTCGTTCCGACGCGGATTACCGATACTCTCGCGCGATTCACGGGTTGGAAACCGAACGGGATCCTGATCGGAAACGGTTCGAACGAGTTGATCCAGGCGACGATGATCGCCACGCTCGGCCCCGGCCGAACGATCGCGATTCCCCAACCGACGTTCACTCTGTACTCGCTGCTGGCCGGTGCGATGGGCGCAACGATCCAGCAGATCCCCCTGACACACACGCTGGAGTTCGACATCGAGAAACTGGTCGAGGCGGCGCGCTGGGTCGATGTCGTGATCGTCTGTTCGCCGAACAACCCGACCGGAACGCTCCTGCCGCTCGAGGAACTGGAGCGGATCCTCGCGGCCGCGCGCGGTCTGGTGATCGTCGACGAGG
>CAZTTI010000412.1:0-29583 GCA_964615925.1 uncultured Solibacteraceae bacterium | reverse complement strand
CGCCCGGCATCTTCCCCAGCAACGATCCTTTCCCGTGGACAACTTCGTCGTGGGAGAGAGGCGAGATGAAATTCTCGGTGAAGACATAGACGGGACCGAACGACAGCAGATCGTGGTGATACTTGCGATGAATCGGGTCGTGGCCCAGATACACAAGCGTGTCATGCATCCATCCCATGTTCCACTTCATCGTGAACCCCAGCCCTCCGTCGCCGACGGGCCGGGTCACGCCCGGCCACGCCGTGGATTCCTCCGCCATCACGGCGGCGCCGGGAAACTGCCCGTGGACCGCCGTGTTCAGGGCCTTGAGGAAGCCGATCGCCTCCAGGTTTTCGTTTCCGCCGAACTCGTTGGGTGCCCAGCCGCCATCGGGGCGCGAATAGTCGAGGTAGATCATCGCGGCCACGGCATCGACCCTCAAACCGTCGAAATGGAATTCCTCGATCCAATACAGGGCGCTCGAAATCAGGAAGCTGAGCACCTCGCAGCGCGCGTAATTGAAGACGAGGGTTCCCCATTCGGCGTGTTCGCCTTTCTGCGTGTCGTCGTATTCGTACAGGGCCGACCCGTCGAACCGGAAGAGCCCGTGGCCGTCGCGCGGAAAATGCCCCGGAACCCAGTCCAGGAAAACACCGATGCCGTTTTGGTGAAGCCCGTCGATCAGATAGCGGAGGTCGTCGGGAGTTCCGAAGCGGGAGGTCGGAGCGAAGTAGCCCGTGGTCTGGTATCCCCAGGATCCGTCGTAGGGATGTTCGGTGATCGGAAGAAGTTCCACGTGGGTGAATCCCGTCTCCAGCAGGTACGGAACGAGCCGGTCGGCGATTTCACGGTAGTTCCGGAATCCGCCGCCCGGAGAGCGGTCCCACGACCCGAGGTGGAGTTCGTAGATGGAGATCGGCTCGCGCGCCCATTCCCACCCCCGGCGCTGCGCCAGCCACGCGCCGTCCGCCCATTGGAACGACCCCTCGTCGACGACGATCGACGCCGTCCGCGGGCGCACTTCGGCCCAGCGCGCGTAGGGATCGGACTTGACGAAGATCTCGCCGGTCTCGCGATTGCGAATCTCGAACTTGTACAAGGTCCCCGGTTGGGCTCCCGGAAGGAACAGCTCCCAGACTCCGGAGCCGCCCCGGGTCCGCATCGGATGGCAACGGCCGTCCCAGCGGTTGAAGTCGCCGAGGACGCTCACGCGCTCGGCGTTCGGCGCCCAGGTCGCGAAAACCACGCCTTCGACGCCGTCGACCGTCTTCGTATGGGCGCCGAGGAACGCGTGCGCCCGGTAGTGGTCGCCCCGGTTGAACGAAACGAGGTCGGACTCGGCCAGTTGAGGACCGAACTGATACGGATCCACGAATTCCCGAGTCCCGCCGTCCGCGTGGATTCGAAGCCGGTATGGAAGCGTCAACGCGCTCACGGGCCCTTCCCACTCGAACAGGTCTCCGGTGACGCGGACCATCGGTTGATCCACGCCGACGATCTCGACCCGTTCGACCTGCGGCAGAAACGCCCGTACGAACGCTCGTTCCCCGGCGGAATGCCTCCCGAGGATCGAGAAGGGGTCGTGGAGGCGCGCTTCCAGCAGCCGGATGACGGCGTCTTCCGATGGATTCAGGGATGGGTTCAAACCGCTCATGGCCGCGAACATAGTACCAGCAGATGGACCGCGCGGCGCCGGGCAGGAGTTCGATGAACGTCCATTCCGCACAACTCCGGCGACGCGGCGCGGGAGTGCTGCTCCATCCCACGTCCCTGCCCGGGCCGAACGACTTCGGCGTGCTCGGCCGAGACGCCCGGCATTTCGTGGACTTTCTCTCCGATTGCGGCTTCGGGCTCTGGCAAACGCTGCCGCTCGGGCCCGTCGACGACTCCCTCTCTCCCTACCTGATCCGTTCGGCTTTGGCCGGCAACCCCCGCCTCATCGGAATCGACAACCTGGTTCGGCAGGGCCTGGTCGACCGCCGCCCGAATGGCGACTGGCCCAGCCGGGAAGAAGCGCTCGGCCGGGCGTTCGACCGATTCCAGGCCTCGTCGGGCCGGCGTCGGGCCGGCTTCAACCGGTGGGTCCGGACCGAGCGGCGGTGGTTGTTTCCGTTCGCGCTCTACGAAGCCTTGCGCGAAGGTTTCGGTGGCCAGGCATGGTGGCACTGGCCCGAAGCGTACCGGACGCGCGATCCGGGAACCCTCCGGAGAGCCCGCATCGAACACCGCACGAAGATCCGCAAGGTCGCGTTCACGCAATACATGTTCTTCCGGCAGTGGAACGCTCTCAAGGAATACGCCAACGCCCGCGGTGTCCTCATGTTCGGAGATCTTCCCATCTACGTCAGCCTCGACAGCGTCGAGGTGTGGTGGAACCGGCGCCTCTTCCAGGTGGACGACGGGGGGCACGCCGACGAGGTCGCCGGCGTCCCGCCGGACTATTTCAGCGACGACGGGCAGCTCTGGGGAAACCCGATCTACAACTGGGACCGGATGCGCGAGGAGCATTTCGAGTGGTGGGTCCGTCGTCTGGCCCGGCAGCTGGAACTGTTCGACATGGTCCGCATCGATCACTTCCGGGCGCTCGAAGCCTACTGGGCCGTCTCCGGCGTCGCGAAGACGGCCCGGGATGGGACCTGGAAACCCGGACCCCGTGATGATTTCTTCCGGGCCATCGGAAACACGCTCCCGCTCGAGGCCTTCGTCGCGGAAGATCTCGGAATGATCACCGAAGACGTGATTGCCCTCCGCGATCGCTTCGGGCTGCCGGGAATGAAGGTCCTCCAGTTCGCGTTCGACGGCTCCGCGGACAATCCGTTCCTGCCGGAACACCACGTCGAGAACGCCGTCGTCTATACGGGGACGCACGACAACGACACGACGCTCGGATGGTACCGTTCGCTCGACGAACCGACGCGCCATCTCGTCCGAACCCGGCTGGGAATCGCCGATGACGATGTCCCGGACGGCATGATCGATGCCGCACTCGGGTCCGTCGCCCGCCTGGCGGTCATCCCTATGCAGGACCTGTTGCACCTCGGCTCGGAAGCCCGGATGAACACGCCGGGAACGTCGACGGGGAACTGGACGTGGAGATTCCAGTGGGATCAGGTCCATCCGGACCTGGCCCGCTCCCTGCGCACCCGGATCGAGGAATCGGGCCGGAAAATCGGGGACAGTGAGCAAATTCCGAAACCAAACGCGTCGACGCGCTGAGACTCGTTGAATTTGCTCACTGTCCCCGATTTCCCTGGATCACCCAGGGGTCGGCCTCCCCCTCTCGAAGCATCTCTCCGAGGAGGATGACGCCAAGGCCGGAGGCGTGCCAGTGGGACCGGGCGTCGTTCGGATCCACCTTCCACCCGCCGTCGGGCATCTGGGCATCGAGGACTCCCTGAACGAACGCCCAGGGCACGAGGTGCCGCCTTCCAGACACCGCGAGAAACGCGGCCGCCTCAATCTCGAGATCGGTCACCGCTTCATGATCCTCGTCGATCAGCGCGAGCGTCGCCGCGGCGACGTCCTCCTCGAAATCCGGTCCGAGCGGCGATTCGCAGCCGTTGTCGTCCATCATGTTCAGGGCGAGCAGGACGTGGGTCAGGCTGTACTCGCCGGCGAAAAAGTTCGCCTCGAGCGACGCCGCGAAACCCGGTCCGAGCGGAATCCGGTCGCAATGCAATGCGGCGGAGGTCATTTCGTCCATCCCGATCGGAATCGCCCCCAGGTCGGCAGCCGTCACGGCGGCATCGTGCCGCATCACGCGGTGAAACACCCGGAGATCCGGTCGCGGTGAACTGTCCAGCATCTCCTCGAAGCGAAGATACAGTTCGGAAAGGGCCGGCAGGTCGTACCGGCGTGCGGCCACGTCGGAGAGCAGATAGTGAAACGGCTCCTGGTATTCCACCGTCGCGAGATGCCGGGTGCCCCGCTCCAGCGCCTGTTCGAGACGGAGTTCCTCGAGTGAAACGGAGCCGGACTGGGAAGCCGCGACCGGCAAAGCGATCGTCCCGCCCAGGAACCAGAAAATTCCCAGCATTCGACCCATGTTCTCGATCCTTGCAACCAAGCTACCATGCCGAACTCGTATTCTCACCAGTTCACTTTCCGGTCGCGCCGGTCCAGAATTCCGCCATATAGGGAGGAACGCATGGCATTTCCGATCGAAGTCGTCTTCAGGGACATGGAAGTCCTGCCGGTGACCGAGGAGAAAATCCGTGAGCGGATCTCGGGGCTCGGACAGCCGGGAGAGCGTATCGAGGCCGCGCGGGTCGTCGTCGAACGGGCGCATCGCCGGCATGTCCGGGGCAATCCGTTCAAAATCACGATTTATCTTGCGGTTCCCGGCGAAGACATCGTGGTCTCCCACGAGCCTCAACGAGCCGTTGCGGTGAAGAATAAGGAGACTTCCGAGAGAAAGCGGAAGGCCGACGAGGCGCATCCCGAAGAGAAACACTTCGATGTCGCGTTGCGAAAGGCCGTGGACCGGGCCCGCCGGCAGGTCGACGCCCATGTCCGGAAACGGCGGCAGCGGCAACGCGATGCCGGAGCAACTGCATGATGGCTGCCATCCGGAACGTCGACTTCCGGCAACAACGGGAGTCGCTGGTCGAACAGGAACTGAGGGCCGCGGGAATCCGCGACAAAGCGGTGCTGAGATCGATGGCCACCGTCCCGCGAGAGGAATTCGTGTCCCCGGAACTGGCCGAGTTCGCTTACCGGAACGTCCCGCTCCCCATCGAGTCCGGTCAGACGATCTCACAACCGTACATCGTGGCGTACATGGCCGAAGCACTGGACCTGGCTCCCGAGGACCGCGTCCTCGAGATCGGCACGGGATCGGGCTATGCCGCGGCCGTTCTGTCGCTCATCGTGAAGGAAGTTTTCACCATCGAGCGGCACGCCGACCTCGCCCGGGTCGCCCGGCAACGTCTCGAGAAGCTCGGCTACCGAAACGTCCACGTGGCCGACGCCGACGGGACGCGCGGATGGCCGGACCAGGCCCCTTTCGACGCCATCGTCGTGGCCGCCAGCGGTCCCGGCGTGCCTCCCCCCCTGCTCGAACAACTCGCCGTCGGAGGCCGCCTCGTCATCCCCGTGGGAAAAGACCCGGAGCACCAGAAGCTCGTCCGCGTCCTCCGCCGCGACGCCGAGAACTACGAATTCGAGGAACTGGTCGGTGTCCGGTTCGTCCCCCTGGTGGGAGAAGAGGGATGGCAGGAGCCGGTGGAGGAGGCGCGACTCCGCGTGGCTCCCGCAAGGCCGGTGAGCCGAAAGGAAGTCCCGGAAATGATCCGCGATTCCGCGGAGCCGATCGCGTCTGGGGAGAACGCGGACTTCGACGCTCTTCTCGGCCGGATCGGCAATGCCCGATTGGTCCTCATCGGAGAAGCCACGCACGGCACGTCGGAGTTTTATCGCATACGCGCGGAGATCACGAAAGCCCTGGTCGAGCGGAAGGGCTTCGATTTCGTCGCCGTGGAAGCGGACTGGCCGGACGCGTATCGCATTCACGACTTCGTCACGCATCGAGACCGGGCGGAACCTGACGAGTGGGAAGCCTTTTCAAGGTTTCCAACCTGGATGTGGCGGAACCAGGAAGTGCTCGACTTCATCCACTGGCTCAGAGACTACAACCTGGCCGGGCGGCCACCGGACCGCAGGGTCGGGTTCCACGGGCTCGATCTCTACAGCCTCTTCACCTCCATCCACCGCGTGCTCGAATATCTGAGTCAGGTCGATCCCGCGACCGCCCAGGTCGCGCGAACCCGCTACGGATGCCTGACGCCGTGGGAATCGGATCCCGCCAGCTACGGCCATGCGGCGCTGACAGGGCGCTACCGCAATTGCGAATCCGACGTGGTCGCTATGCTGGGGGACATGTTGCGCCGGCGCGTGGAGTCGTCGGCCCGAAACGGAGAAGCGCTTTTCAATGCGCAGTTGAACGCCCGGCTGGTTGCCGACGCGGAGCGCTACTACCGGATCATGTATTACGGCTCGGACGACTCCTGGAATCACCGGGATACGCACATGTTCCAGACGCTCCGGCTCTTGCTCGACCGCCACGGACCGAATTCAAAAGCCGTCGTCTGGGCGCACAACTCCCATCTTGGCAACGCCGCGGCGACCCAGTTCGGCCGGCACGGCCAGATCAACGTCGGACAGCTCTGTCGCGAAGCGTTCGGTTCCGATGTCTACGCCATCGGGCAAGGCACCGACCACGGAACGGTCGCGGCCGCATCGAGCTGGGAAGGGGCTCTGGAGATCAAGACCGTTTCCCCCGCCCGTTCGGACAGCTACGAGGAGCTCATGCATCGCTCCGGGACGGAAGCGTTCCTGCTTCCCCTCACGCAGTCCCCTGACCGCGAATTAACCCAGGCCCTGACCCAGCCCCGGCTCGAGCGGGCCATCGGCGTGATCTACCGCCCGGAGACCGAACGGATGAGCCACTACTTCGAAGCCTCCCTTTCCCGCCAGTTCGACGAATGGATCTGGTTCGACGTCACTTCCGCCGTCCGCCCCCTCGCGGACTCCGAGCTTGCGGGGCACGAGCCGCCCCACCCATTCGCCACGATCGACGAGTAGGGTGAATACGGGGACAGTGAGCAATTTTCTTGTTCGAAATTGCTCACTGTCCCCGTATTGAGCTAGAACGGGCTCTCGTCGGCGCTGGGCCCGTAGATGGACGGGACGGGGACGTCCAGGAGCCGGAGGTAGACCGAGAGTTGGCCGCGGTGGTGGTACCAGTGGTTGAGCATGATGTTGCGCACGACGGCCGCGCGCGGCATCTGCATCAATACCTGGCCCTTCATCTTTCCGGTCCACGTCCCCATGGCACGGGCATCGTCCAGGCCTTCGAGAAATTGCTTCGCCTTCGCCAGGCTGGCATCGTGCGCGGCCAGGAGCGCCTCGCGCGTCGTCGTGTCGTCGGAATGCTGGATGCTCGCGAAGTCGAACTCATCGAGCCCCGCCCACCCCGCGATGTCTCCCGGGATCTTCGCCACGTGATTGGCGAGCTGCCCGATGGTCATGGACTTGGTATGCGGCTTCCAATTCCATTGGTCTTCCGGAACGCGCTCCAGGACGCGCCGCGCCGTCGCGCCTTCGTTCTCCATTTCCTGAATGATTGCATCTGCGACACGGGACATTGTTTTCTCCTCGTTTGAAAGTGGCCGGTCGGGCCGCCTGCTCCTTGTTGCTACTTGAAGTCGTTTTCGGTTGGCCGCGGGTCGTCGACGGCACCCCACTCCCTCCGGATGCATTCCCGGAGCCCGGCCGGCGACACCCGCAAATTCGCGAGAAACTCCCGGTGTTCGCGGCCGCGACGGTACCCGGGGGCCACTCGCGGATTATCGAGCAGTTCGGCAATGAGCGAAACGTCGAAATCGAGCAGAAACGTCCCGTGAAACAGTACGGAGCGCCGCTGGCGACGCTGGGAGTTTCCCGATACCTTTCTCAGAATCCCGTTTTCGCACTCGACCACGAGGTCGGTATATCCCTCCACGCGGACCGGGCGACGGCACGCCGCCTCCGCCGCGCGGCGGTTTCGCTCCATGACAAAGGCGTTGGTTCGTCGAATCCCGTCCAGCGGGCCTCCCGGCTCCACCGGCAACAACACGCTGTATTGAAGGCTTCCCGGCCCGATGACGACCGTGCCCCCTCCGGTCGACCGTCGGAGTACAGGAACTCCGAGTTCCCTGCACCTTTCCAGACGAATCTCCTCCAATTTCCGATTCGAGTACCCGGCCACAACCACGGGCGATCGCGCCTCCCAGAATCGCAACGCTCCCGGCAGGCGTCCGCGATCGCAAAGGTCGAGCAGGCGCATGTCCCGCTCCAGGTTCTCCCCGGGATCGTCAGAATTGTTTTCGACGTAGAACATCGGTCGGGCGCCATGGGGGACTTCCGGCTGCCTTGTTATACTGGCATGGCCACCGGATTGGTAGCTCTCCCCGGGAAGTCGCCGGACACCAGCTTTTTCCAATCGAGCGCTTGTCATGAGTGAGAAAACACGCACATCTGAACCGGCACCCGGAAAAGAACACCGGGAGACCCCCGAGTGGCTCGAGCACGTTCAATTCGTCGTCGAATCCGCGCTCAAGGACAGCGACCACCGGCTCGTTCCGTTTTACGACAAGCTGGTGGCCCGACTGCGGGAATCCGGCATCAATATCCCCGCGATCGGGAACACGCCATATGTGAACACGATCGCTCCGGAGGACGAACCCCCCTATCCGGGCGACGCGGAGATCGAGCGGCGGATCCGGAGCTATGTGCGGTGGAACGCCATGGCCATGGTCGTCGTGGCCAATCGCGAACGCAGCGGGATCGGCGGGCACATCTCGACGTACGCGTCGTCGGCGACATTGTACGAAGTCGGCTTTAACCACTTCTTCCGGGGAAAGACGGAATCTCATCCGGCCGACCAGATCTACTTTCAGGGCCACGCGTCGCCCGGAATCTACGCGCGCGCGTTCCTCGAGGGCCGCCTGGACGAGTCCCACCTGAATTCGTTCCGGCAGGAACTGGTCGAGGGGGGGCTCTCCTCGTATCCGCACCCCTACCTCATGCCGGAGTTCTGGCAGTTTCCGACCGTGTCGATGGGACTCGGCCCGATCATGTCGATCTACCAGGCCCGCTTCAACCGGTACCTGCGCGCTCGCGGGTTCCTGAGCGGGGAGGAAGCCCGGGTCTGGTGTTTTGTCGGGGACGGGGAGACCGACGAACCGGAAACGCTGGGATCGCTGACGCTGCCCTGGAGGGAAGGTCTCGACAACCTGATATGGGTCGTGAACTGCAATCTTCAACGGCTGGACGGGCCGGTTCGCGGGAACGGAAAGATCATCCAGGAACTGGAATCGGCGTTTCGGGGCGCCGGGTGGAACGTCATCAAGGTGATCTGGGGCACGGATTGGGACCGGCTGTTCGCCGCGGATGAAGGAGGCAAGCTCGTTCAGCGCCTCGGCGAAATGGTCGACGGCATGTTCCAGAAGTCGTCGGTCGAACCGGGCTCATACGGGCGCGAACTCGTCTTCGGCGGCGATCCGGACCTTGCGCGGTTGGTCCATCACCTGTCGGACGAGCAGGTCCGCAAGTTGATGCGCGGGGGACACGACTCGCGGAAGGTATTCGCCGCGTACAAGGCGGCGGTCGAGCATCGCGGGGCCCCCACCGTCATATTGGCCAAGACCATCAAAGGGTACGGGCTCGGCGAGGCCGGGGAAGGACGCAACGTCTCCCATCAACAAAAGGCCTTGAACGAGAAGGAGCTGCGTGAGTTCCGCTCGCGCTTCCACATCCCGCTCGACGACGACGAGGTCGTCGAAGCGCCGTTCTACCGCCCGCCCGAGGGCTCTCCCGAGCAAAAGTACCTCATGGAGAGGCGGCAGGCCCTCGGAGGGTTGATCCCACGACGGCCGACGACGGCACCTCCGCTGGAAATTCCCCCGCTCGAGGACTTCAAAGACTTCCTGAAGGGATCGACCAGCGAAGCGTCGACGACGATGGCCTTCGTCCGGATGCTGGGACAGCTGCTCCGCAACAAGGCCATCGGGAAATACATCGTCCCGATCATTCCCGACGAGGCCCGCACGTTCGGAATGGATCCACTGTTCCGCGAGATCGGGATCTATTCGCCGAAGGGGCAACTCTACGAACCGGTCGATAGCGCCAGCCTCCTGTACTACCGCGAAAGCAAAACCGGGCAGGTTCTCGAGGAGGGGATCACCGAAGCGGGATCCATGTCGTCGATGATCGCGGCGGGAACGGCGTATTCGACCCACGGGTTCCATATGCTTCCGTTTTTCATCTTCTATTCGATGTTCGGGATGCAGCGGATCGGCGACCTCGTGTGGGCCGCCGCGGACATGCGCACCCGCGGGTTCATGCTCGGTGCCACGGCGGGACGAACCACGCTGAACGGCGAAGGGCTGCAGCATCAGGATGGCCACAGTCACGTTCTGGCGAGCACGGTGCCGACGTTGATGGCCTACGATCCGGCCTTCGCCTACGAGGTGGCCGTCATCATTCAGGACGGCATGCGGCGGATGTATCAGGACGACGAGAACGTGTTCTACTACCTGACGCTGTACAACGAGGCCTACCCGATGCCGGCCATGCCCGAGACCGAATGGGGCAATGTCCGCGAAGGCATCATCAAGGGGATATACCGGTTCCGTTCCGGACCGGAGGGAAAGCTCCTGAAGGCCCACATCCTCGGCAGCGGGCCGATCATGAACGGCGTTCTCGAGGCGCAGGGCATTCTGGCCAAGCGTTACGACGTGTCCGCCGACGTGTGGAGCGTCACGAGCTACAAGAAGCTCCGCAATGACGCGCTCAACGTCCAGCGCTGGAACATGCTGCATCCCGCCGAACCTCCTCGCCTGTCATACATCGAACGACAGCTCGTCGACGAGACCGGAGCGTTCGTTGCGGCATCGGACTACATGAAGATTGTCCCCGACCAGATCGCCCAGTGGGTTCCCGGTGGGTTGGTAACGCTTGGGACCGACGGTTTCGGCCGAAGCGACACGCGCGGAGCGCTCCGCCGGTTCTTCGAGGTGGACGCCGAAATGATCACCGTCGCCACGCTGTATGCCCTCGCCCGGCAAGATAAGATCCCGATGGGCCAGGTCCAGTCCGCGATCCAGGACCTCGGGATCGACCCGGAGAAGCCGTTTCCTCTGCTCGTCTGATCGCCAGGAATCGAGAAGGACACCATGGAAGTACGATTGCCCAATCTGGGAGAGGACGCCGATCGAGCCACGGTGGCGTCGGTCTTCGTCAAGGAAGGGGATACGATCGAGAAGGATCAGGCCCTGATCGAGATCGAAAGCGAGAAGGCGGTTGCGTCCGTCCCTTCGACAACGGCAGGTACGGTCCAGAAGATCCACGTCAAGGAAGGGGATGAGATCAGCGTCGGAGCCCTCATCGCGACCATCGATGGAGGCGGGGGAGACGATGGGCAACCGGAAACCCCAAAGACGGACGATACGCCGGACGACGGCCCACGTCCCGCGCCGGAGCGTGCGCCGAAGACGCGCGAGGAATTCGAGCTTCCCGAAGGCGCCGAGGCCGTCGCGCCACCCTCGATCCGGAAGGTGGCGCGGAATCTCGGAATCGACCTCTCGCGCGTCAGCCCAACAGGGCGAGGGGGACGGATCCTCCTCGAAGACGTCCGGGAATACATCCAAGGCCTTCAACAGCAGAGCCTCCAGCGTGGCCCGGGTTCCCAACCGGTCGAAACCGAATCTCCAGCCGTCGACTTTTCCCGCTGGGGGCCCGTCGATGTGAAGAAAGCGTCGTCGTTGCGGAGGACGATCGCCGCACGGATGACCGAGTCCTGGACCACCATTCCCCATGTGAATCAGTTTGCCGATGCGGACATCACCGGATTGATGGGATTGCGGAAGAAACATATCGAAGCGTACGCGGAACGCGAGGTCAAGCTCACACTCACGCCGATCCTGATCCAGGCCCTCTGCACTGTCCTCCAGAAGCATCCCCTGATCAACAGCAGTTGGGACGACCGCGGAAACGTCGTCGGGAAGGAGTACATTCACATCGGTCTGGCCATCGACACCGAAGCGGGATTGCTCGTTCCCGTGATCCGCCACGCGGACAAGAAGAGCGTCCTCGAGCTGGCACTTGAAATCGAAACGCTTGCCGAGGCCGCGCGGGGGCGAAACCTGAGCAAGGAACAGATGCAGGGCGGGACGTTCACGGTTTCCAACCAGGGCGGCATCGGAGGGGCGCACTTCACGCCCATCATCAACAAGCCGGAGGCGGCCATTCTGGGGCTGGGCCGCGGGCGCGAGGTCGTGAGGATGATCGACGGCCAACCTCAGGCCCGGATCCTCCTTCCGGTTACCGTGGCCCACGACCACCGCGTCATCGACGGCGCCGACGGCGTCCGTTTCCTCGTCGACCTCGTCGGGGCGTTCGAACGGTTTCCGGAAAGCGATATCGAGATCGCTCAATCGAAGGGATGACGATGGAACGAAAACACGCCGAACTCGTCGTGCTCGGCGCCGGACCGGGTGGTTACGCCGCGGCGTTCTACGCGGCGGACTTGGGAATGAAAGTGACCCTGGTCGAAAAGGACGAAAGGCTGGGCGGCGTTTGCCTGAATCGCGGGTGCATTCCGTCCAAGGCCTTGCTCCATGCGACGGGCCTCATCGAAGAAGCCCGGAACTCCGAGGCGCGGGGGATCCGTTTCGGAAAACCGGAGCTGGACACCAACGCACTGCGCGACTGGAAAAACGGCATCATCGGGAAGCTCTCCGACGGGATCCGGACGATCGCGAAGGCGCGCGGTGTCGTAGTGCTCCAGGGACGTGGCCGGTTCGAGGGTCCCCGGAGCCTGCGGGTGGAAACTTCCGGCGGACAGCAGTTCGTCGACTTCGAGAAGGCCATCGTCGCCGTCGGGTCCTATCCGGCGATCCCCAAGGCGTGGGACCTGGGAAGCTCGCGGATCATGACGTCGACCGAAGCGCTGGAGGTCGAGACAATCCCCGGGAGGCTCCTGGTGATCGGCGGCGGATACATCGGAATGGAGCTGGGCACGGTTTACGCCGCGCTCGGCTCGAACGTCGTCGTGGTCGAAGCGTTGTCCACGATCCTGGCCGGCGCGGACCCCGACCTCGTCCGCCCCGTGATGAAGAAAGCCAAGGAGCGCTTTGCCGACATCCGGCTCGACACGAAGGTGAAATCGCTTGCCACCAAGGACCGTCAGATCGAGGTGGTGACCGAAACAGGCGGCGAAGAGCAGGTGGAACAGTTCGAACGCGTGCTCGTCGCGGTCGGACGGAAGCCGAACTGCGAAGACCTGGGGCTGGAGAATGCGGGCGTCGATCTCGACGACAACGGGTTCATCAAGGTCAACGCGAGCCGGCAGACCAACGACGAAGGGATCTACGCGATCGGCGACGTCGCCGGGGGCGTCATGCTCGCGCACAAGGCATCGAAAGAAGCGCGGGTGGCGGTCGAAGCCATGACGGGGGAACGGTCGGTCTTCGACTCGGTCATTCCCGCCGTGGTGTTCACCGATCCGGAGATCGCCTGGTGCGGTCTGACCGAGCAGGAAGCGAAAGAACAGAACCGGAACGTCGAGGTCGCCAAGTTCTCCTGGGGCGCGTCCGGGCGCGCGATCGCGATGGACCGTCCGGAGGGCCTGACGAAGCTCGTCATCGAGCCGTCAACCGAACGCATCCTCGGGATGGGAATCACCGGGCACGGCGCCGGAGAACTGATCAGCGAAGGCGTCGCGTTGATCGAAATGGGCGCCACGGCGCGGGACCTCGCCGAATCGATTCATCCTCACCCGACGTTGTCGGAGACTCTGATGGAGTGCGCCGAGATGTTCTACGGGCACCCCACCCACGCCGCACCGCCAAAAAAGAAAAAATAGGACGTTATCTCGGCTCCTCCCCCTCGATCGGCGCCACGCCCTGCGGCAGTCCCGGCTCGGTGGCTCCGCCCAGCGCCTCGCGCGCGCCGGTGCGGATCAATCCCGTCGCCGACGGCCCCTGGAAAAACGTGTACCCGTCGCGTGTGTCCTTCCAGGCCGAAGGCCCGCCGAGATATTTCCCGGCGGCGAGTGTGGCGTCCTTGATCCGGGTGACCAAAGCTTCATAGGCCGGGTCGCCCTGGCGCAACCCGGAGAAGCTGCCCAGATCCGAACTCGCCGCAAACACCGCGTCCACGCCGGGAATGGCCGCGATTTCCTCGACGATCTCGACCCCGGCGGGGTTTTCGATCATCGCGACGATCATGATGTTGTCGTTCGCCTGTTGCCGGTATCCCCGGCCCCAGATCGTTCCGTATTGACCGCCGCCCTGGCTGCGCTTTCCTTCTGGCGGGTACATCGCATACGTGATCGCGTCGTGCACTTTCTGGGTGGTGTCCACCATCGGGATGATAATGCCGACCGCGCCGATGTCGGCGGCTTTCTGGATGTCGCCTTCCGTGGCATCGGGGATCCGGATGAAGGGCACGGCGGGCCCCGGACAGACGCGGATCATCCGGGCGACTTCGGTGTAGGTGAGCGGGCTGTGCTGCATCTCGATCCACAGGAAATCGAACCCCGCCGACGCCATCGCGCAGTAGATGTCCGGGTCGGCCGTGTCGACGGTCCCGCCGACGACCTGCTGACCGGCGGCAAGCTTGGTTTTCACCGTGTTGAACATCTCCGCGGGAGCGCCCCGTTGCGCCGACGCGACGTCGGCAACGGCCAGGATCGACGCCGCCACACCCATCATGAGGGAGATGTTGAGAGAGAAAAACCGGAAGCATCGTGTCATAGGAAAACCTCGTCTCGTAAACGTTCCCGGATCATATCGATATAATCCCGGGCGTGTCGAGACAGAACGAAATCGAGACGGGAACGGCGCGGATTCTGAAGAACGACCCGGTGATCGGCGAGCTCGTCCGGAACTGTCCCCCGCTGACCGATCTCCGGCTCCAGCGGAACCGGTTCGGCATGCTCGTCCACTCGATCCTTTCACAACAGATCTCGATCCACGCGGCGCGCGCGATCCGGTCCCGGCTCGTCGAGCTGGCCGGTCCCGCGGGCCTCACCCCGGAACGCTTGAAGGAACTTGGGATCGAGGAACTCCGGACGATCGGCATCTCGCGATCGAAGGCGCTTTCCATTCATGACCTGGCGGAGAAAACGGCCCGTGGGAGGATCTCACTCGCCCGGGCCGGGCGGATGTCCGACAGTGCCGTCATCGAAGACCTGGTTCAGGTTCGCGGGATCGGCGTGTGGACGGCCCAGATGTTCCTCATCTTCTCGCTGGGCCGTCTGGACGTATTTCCGGAAGCGGACTACGGCGTGCGCTCCGCCATTCGCAAGCTGTACGGGATGGAAGAATTGCCCGGCCGTTCAGTTTCGGAGTCGATCGCCGAGCGCTGGGCGCCGTACCGCACGATCGGCACCTGGTACCTGTGGCGGAGCCACGAACTCAAGCGGGGACAGTGAGCAAATTCCCCAACCCAACGCGTCGATCTGCCGAAACACGCGGAATTTGCTCACTGTCCCCGCATTCAGGAGGCATGCCGCCCGAACAGGCTCTGGAAGATCGACCGCTTCCGGACCGCGACGCGGTTCTTGCCCTTCTTCTTGGCGTCGTACAGAGCGTCGTCGGCCCGCCGGATCAAAGCGGCCGGTGACTCCCCCTCCGAAGACTCGGTCAACCCGCAACTCGCGGTGAACCGCAACGCGCGAACCTGGCCGTCGTCCTCGTATTCGTAGCGGGTCGTGGCGATGGACTCCAGAATCTTCCCCAGACGCGCCTCGGCCAGATCGATCGGGCAGTCGCGGAGCAGGACGACGAACTCCTCGCCGCCGTACCGCGCGACCAGATCCCCGGTACGGACTGAATTCCGGAGAATCCCGGCCGTGACCAGGAGCACGCGGTCGCCCACCGGATGCCCGTAGGCATCGTTGATCTTCTTGAAATCGTCGAGATCGAACATCGCGATGGAGAACGCCGTGGTCGACTCCGACGACGCCCACTCGGAAAGAACGCGGTCGAACGTGCGACGATTCGCCACGCCCGTGAGCGGGTCGACGCTCGCGTCCTCTTCGGCGCGCTGGAGGCTGTGCTGGAGGTTTTCGATGCGCGAAGCGAGGCGGTCGTACAGATCCTTGTCGGACTGCTGCTTCTCGACGACACGCTGACGCAGCGTCTTGGTCTCGACGACGATGCGTTCCTTGATCGCATGGAGATCGTCGATCTGGAGCAGTTCGTGGAATCGCTGGCTCGTTCCCAGCATGTCCTCGGTGAACGACGACGTGTTCCCCGCGAGCGAACGCACCGCCTCGCGCAGGGTATCGATGATGTCGATGAACTCGATCTCGCGATCGATCGCGCGTTCGCGCGCCCGGCTGAAGTACTCCTCGCAGGCATCGAGTGTCGCTTCGGCGAGATCGGCCACCGGTTCGGCCGTTTCCCGTCCCCGGCCGACGACTTCCCGGAGCACGCTGATCCGATCCCGGAGATCCGGAGGCGGTTTGAGCGCGTTGTCGCGGGTGGCGATATCCGCCACGAGCTTCAACAGTTGATCGACGAGGGTCCTCAGGGCGTCATCGGGCCCGGAGGCCGGGCGCCTCCGGCGATCCAGCTTCAATTCGATCAACTCGTCATTCACGGGGTCCACCTCGCCCTTCCTGGACTGGCTTTCCGAGGGCCCCTTTACTTTAGCGCCGGGTCGCGGGTCGCGGACCATGGCGACATTTGTGTCACGCGTGCCGACGAAATTGGATTTTTTCTCTGGAGGATGGGAGGTGCTCCGCGGCCGGAAGCGCGCCGAGCCGACGTCGAGCTTCGTCAGCAGACGAGTTCGTTTGCTGGGCGGCGGAATGCGACAGATTTGTCGGAAACCGCCTCCGAATCCGGATCGGAAGTGACGCATTATCACATTTATTTTCAATCACTTGCGACACTCTCCGGGGTTCACTTCCCGACGGCATTCCGCGTGCATTGAACCCGGACATGAACAACCTTCGAAACCGCTGCGCTCTCGCCCTCGTCGTTCTGCTGGCCGCCTCGTGTGGCGGCGAGACCGCTTCGACCTCGGCAGTCCCCGGATCCACAAACTCGAGTTTGACCAACCCCCTCCCCGTGGAGAAACCCCAACTGACGTTCGGCTTCATCAAGCTGACCGACATGGCGCCGCTGGCCATCGCTTACGAAAAGGGGTACTTCGAAGACGAAGGGCTGTTCGTGACGCTCGAGGCGCAGTCGAACTGGAAGGTCCTGCTCGACCGCGTGATCGACGGCGAACTCGACGGAGCCCACATGCTCGCCGGCCAACCCCTCGCCGCGACGATCGGGTTCGGGACCGAGTCCGAAGTGATCACGGCCTTCAGCATGGACCTGAACGGCAACGCGATCACGGTCTCCAACGAGATCTGGGACCAGATGCAACCGTACCTCAAGATGCGGCCCGACGGGCTTCCCGAACATCCGATCGGCGCGGAAGCGTTGAAACCCGTGGTCGAGGGTTATCGCGCCGAGGGCCGCCCCTTCAACATGGGTATGGTGTTTCCCGTGTCCACCCACAACTACGAACTGCGCTACTGGCTGGCCGCCGGCGGCCTCGATCCCGGGTACTACTCGCCGAGTGACGTCTCCGGGCAGATCGATGCCGACGTCCTGCTTTCGGTCACTCCGCCACCGCAGATGCCGGCGACGCTCGAGGCCGGCACAATCTTCGGCTATTCGGTGGGCGAACCCTGGAATCAGCAGGCCGTGTTCCGCGGCATCGGCGTTCCCGTCATCACCGACTACGAGATCTGGAAGAACAATCCCGAAAAGGTCTTCGGCGTGACGACGGAATGGGCCGAGGCCAATCCAAACACGCACCTGGCGGTGGTGAAGGCCCTCATTCGAGCCGCGATGTGGCTGGACGAAGCGAACGGCGCCAACCGCGAGGAAGCCGTGCGGATCCTTTCCCGGCCGGAATACGTCGGGGCCGACTACGAGGTGATCGCCAACAGCATGACGGGGACCTTCGAATACGCCAAAGGCGACCGCCGGAGCCTCCCGGACTTCAACGTGTTCTTCCGCTATTACGCCACGTATCCCTACTACAGCGACGCGGTCTGGTACCTGACGCAGATGCGGCGCTGGGGACAGATCGAATCCGCCCGGACCGACGAGTGGTTCATGGAGACGGCAGAAAGGGTTTACCGCCCGGATACGTATCGCGAAGCGGCCCAACTCCTCATCGACGAGGGTTACGCGATGGCGGAGGACTTCCCGGATCCGTCGGTCACGGGATACCGCGAACCGACTGCCGAGTTCATCGACGGAATCGAATACGACGGGACCCGGCCGAACGCCTACCTGGAGCAGTTTGCCATCGGCCTCAAGGGCGACGAGGAGGTGCGCTAGATGAGCACGGAAACCGTAGACCGGGTCGTGGGCGCCCTTGCGCTCGTGGGCCTCGGCTTCCTGCGCCCCGTCGTTCGACTGGCCCGCCGCGAAGATCCCTCGGCACAACTCGCCGAGATCTGGCGCCTCGTGGGAATTCCCCTGCTGGCCGTGGCGGGTTTCCTCGTCGTCTGGAGTCAGGCCGCCGCCAGCATCGACACGAGCCTCGGCCGGGTTCCCGGACCGGCGGCCGTGGCCCAGCAGGCAGGAAGCCTCTGGGCCGACCACGTCGCAGAACGCTCCCGCGCGGTGGCGTTCTACGAGCGGCAGGCCCAGCGTAACGCGTCGATCCTGGCCGCCGACCCCAATGCCGAGATCGCCATCATTCCCTACACGGGCAAGCCGACCTACATCGACCAGATCGTGACGAGCCTCAAGACGGTCTTCGTGGGATTTCTGTTGGCAAGCGCCCTGGCGATACCCCTGGGAATCCTCTGCGGTCTGAGCCCGGTGGCGAACTCCGCGGTGAATCCCTTCATCCAGGTGTTCAAGCCCGTCTCGCCGCTGGCATGGCTGCCGATCGTCACGATGCTCGTCAGCGCGCTTTATGTCTCCGAGAACCCGCTCTTCGCGAAGTCGTTCATCAACTCGGCCATAACGGTGGGGCTCTGTTCGCTCTGGCCGACGCTGATCAATACGACCCTCGGCGTCTCCTCGCTCGACAAGGACCTCTTGAACGTGGCCAAGGTTTTGCGCCTCGGCTGGAGCACGAAGCTCTTCAAGGTCGTCATCCCCTCCTCGCTCCCCCTGATGTTCACCGGGCTGCGCTTGTCGCTCGGGGTGGGGTGGATGGTCCTGATCGCGGCGGAAATGCTGGCCCAGAACCCGGGGCTCGGGAAGTTCGTCTGGGACGAGTTCCAGAACGGAAGCTCGGATTCCTTGAGCCGCATCATGGTCGCCGTGTTCACCATCGGCGTGATCGGCTTCCTCCTCGACCGCCTGATGATGACGATCCAGTCGCTCGTCGACTTCAGACAAACGGCATGACGGCCGCCTTCATCGAGATCCAGGACGTTTCGAAAACTTTCACGTCGGGCCGCGTCGTCCGGCACGTCCTCCGCCGCGTCCGGCTGAACGTCCGGAAGGGCGAGTTCGTCGCCATCGTCGGGAGCATGGGTTCGGGAAAATCCACGCTGCTGAACCTCGCCGCCGGGCTCGACTTGCCGGACTCGGGGCGCATCGTCATCGACGGCAAACCCGTCGACGCATCCGAAGGCATTCGCCCGGACGTCTCGATCGTCTTCCAGAACTACTCCCTGCTCCCGTGGTTTTCGGCCATTGAGAACGTCCGCCTCGCCGTCGACTCGGCCTTCCCCAGGTGGCCGGCCGAGGACAAGCGCAAGCAGGCCGAGCGCCATCTCGAGCGTGTCGGCCTGGGCGCGGCCTTCAAGAAGCGGCCCGGCCAGCTCTCCGGCGGCATGCGGCAACGTGTGGCCATCGCCCGGGCCTTCGCCACCGAGCCCCGGATTCTTTTCCTGGACGACCCGTTCGGCGCGCTGGACGCGCTGACGCGCAGCACGCTTCAGAACGAACTCGCCCGCCTCTGTTCAGACACCGGAAACGAAGTCACGACGATCATGATCACCAACAACCTCGACGAGGCCATCCTGCTCGCCGACCGGATCGCGCCGATGACGCCCGGCCCCCGGGCCACGCTCGGGGAGCCGATCGGGGTCGACCTGCCCCGCCCGCGGTCGTTGGATGAGATCGTCCACACCGAAGACGCCTACCGCGTGCGGACCCGCATCATCGAAACACTGACCGAAACTTTGGTCGGGAGCGCGGCATGACGCTTCAGGCTCCCCTCAAGGTCGTCAACCTGACCAAGGTCTTCGACACTCCGTCGGGCCCCTACACCGCCGTCGAAGGCGTGGAGTTCCAGGTGTCCCCCGGCGAGTTCGCCTGCATCCTGGGCCACTCCGGCTGCGGCAAGTCGACCGTCCTCTCGATCGTCGCCGGCCTGGAACAAGCCACCGTCGGCGGGGTCGTGATCGAAGGCAAAGAGGTCGACGAACCCGGCGTCGAACGCGGCGTCGTCTTCCAGAAACCGTCGCTGTTCCCCTGGCTCACCGCCCGCGACAACGTCCGCTTGGGGGTCGACCACGCCCTCGACTCCCTATCTCAGAAAGAGCGCGCCGAACGCGTCGACGAGTGCCTCGATCTGCTGGGAATCGCCGGCGTCGCGGGACAGAAGCCCACGGAACTCTCTCTCGGGACGCAGCAATGTGTGTCGCTCGCCCGCGCGATCGCGGTAAAACCGCGCTTCCTGCTGCTCGACGAGCCGTTTTCGATGCTGGACTCCCTGACACGCTTCGCGCTCCAGGACACGCTGCTCGGCGTCTGGGAACAGTTGAAGACCATCGTCCTCATGGTCACGCACGACGTGGACGAAGCCCTCTACCTGGCCGACAAGCTCATCCTGATGACCGACGGACCGGCGGCCTCGGTGGGCGACATCATCACGATGCCCTTCGGCCGGCCGCGGCGGCGGACCGAAGTCCTCGAACACCCCGAGTATTATGGGTGTCATTCCCATGTGATCGACTTCCTCGACAACCATTCCCGGCAGTTCCAACACGCCTGATCCTGAAATTCCCAGCCCCGACAGCCCGTTTCTGCGAAGATGAGGCGAACGGGGGAGTCCTATGAAATCGTATCGAGAGGAACTGTGGTTCCAGACCCGAACCCGCCGCGAATTCATCAACATCACGCCCAAGGTCGAGGCCGTCCTCGAAAAAAGCGGCATCCGTGAAGGACTGTGCCTCGTCAACGCCATGCACATCTCGGCCAGCGTCTACATCAACGACGACGAGGCGGGCCTCCTCCACGACTACGAAACATTCCTCGAACGCCTCGTCCCCCATGCGCCCATTGACCAATACCGCCACAACGACACCGGCGAAGACAACGCCGACGCCCACATCAAGCGCCAACTGATGGGCCGTGAGGTCGTCGTCGCCGTCACCAACGGCCGCCTCGACTTCGGCCCGTGGGAGCAGATCTTCTACGGGGAGTTCGACGGGCGGAGGAAGAAGCGGGTTCTGGTGAAGATCATCGGGGAGTGAGGACAGTCGTCGCCTACTCGTCATCGAGAGACGTCGAGCCGACGTGGACGTGCCGCACGAAAGCCTATTATCAGAACAACACAAAACCCTATGAATTATATAACCTAATAACCTATAATTCGAACAACCGAAAGCCCTAGATATCGCACAAGGATATGGCCACCCCGCAGGAAAAACTCGCCGCCTCGCTGGATGCGCTGAACGAGTTGCAGAATCGCCACCCTGCAGCGATCCGCTCGCACGACCTCAGCCGGACCCATCGCGAACGGCTCTTAAAACACGGCTTCCTGAAGGAAGTGATCAAGGGATGGTATATCCCGGCGCGTCCCGATGAAACACCAGGGGACAGCACGGTCTGGTATACGGCGTTCTGGGGTTTTCTGGCCGCCTACTTGCGCGTGCGCTTCGGTACGGATTGGTGCCTCTCACCGGAACAGTCCCTCTCCCTGCATGCGGGAAACAGGACGGTGCCGGCGCAGCTGCTCGTTCGCACGCCCAAGGGGGCCAACAAACCGACAGGACTGCCGCACGACACCTCATTGTTTGACGTGCGCTATGCGATGCCGAAGGACAGCGAGATCGTCGAACACGACGGCTTGCGTCTTTACACCGTCCCGGCCGCGCTCGTGGCTTGTCCGGAACGGTACTTCCGCCACGCCCCAACCGATGTCCGGGCGGCCATGGCCACCGCAAAGGATGCTTCGGATGTGCTCGCCATCCTGCTTGAGGGCGGCCACAGCACGATCGCCGGCCGGCTGGCCGGGGCCTTCCGCAACACCGGCCGCCACCGGCTGGCGGATAACATCGTCAAGACGATGGAAGCGGCCGGGTATACGGTGCGGGAAACCGATCCGTTCGAGACCCCCGCGCCCGTTATCCTGAGCGCGCGCGCTGTCTCACCCTATGTCCACCGCCTGCGGCTGATGTGGACCGGGATGCGGGGAGCGATCAGCGAGCGCTTCCCTCCACCGCCGGGGCGCCCCCAGAAGCCGAACTTCTATCTCAAGGCCGTGGACGAGGTCTATCTGAACGATGCCTATCATTCGTTATCGATCGAAGGGTATCGCGTCAACCCGGCATTGATCGAACGTGTGCGCCGTGGCGAATGGAATCCTGATCATGTTGATGATGATCGCGACGAGCGCAATGCGCTGGCGGCCCGGGGCTATTACGATGCCTTTGTTACCGTGAAAGTGAGCGTCGCCAGGGTTCTGGCCGGCGAAAGCCCCGGCACAGTGGCTGATGAGGATCATGCCGACTGGTACCGGCAATTGTTCGGACCGAGCGTTGCGGCCGGCATCGTCGAGCCCGCTGATCTCGCCGGTTACCGGACCGGCCCCGTCTTCATCCGCCGGTCCAAACATGTACCGCCGCCGCGCGAGGCCGTTCGCGATTGCATGCCGGCGCTTTTCGATCTCCTGAGAGACGAAGAGGACCCGGCGGTCCGGGTCGTCCTGGGACATTTCGTCTTCGTCTATATCCATCCCTATATGGACGGGAACGGCCGCATGGGGCGCTTTCTGATGAACGTCATGCTGGCCGCCGGGGGCTATCCGTGGACGATCGTCCCCGTGGAGCGCCGCGCCGATTACATGGCTGTCCTTGAAGCGGCCAGCGTGCAGCAGGACATCGAGCCGTTCACAGCCTTCCTTGGTGTGCTCGTCAAGGACCGGCTGGACGGCAAGCCGCTGGCCGAGCTTCCCGGCTAGGCCCCACCTTCAATCGGTTGCCGGGCTGTCCAACGACTGGGGCATCAGCGTCGTATAAACCATCAGCGGAGGCGTGGCCGATCTCGCCGCAAGCAGCTTCCTCGTTGCCAGCATACAACTCTCCCACTAGGCATTCCTCGGGCCGGGCCTCGAGTAGACAGGACCCTTCTCACGTCAACGACACCGGATCCACATCCACGATCACACGCGTCGGCTGCACCTTGTTCGCCTCGAGAAACTCGCGCAGCTTACCGAGCACGCCGTGAAGCGGCGCCCGCGTCGCGCATTTCAGCAGAATCTGGTGCCGGAACGTCTTGTTGACCTTCTCGACCGCCGCCGGCGCCGGGCCGAGGATACGAATGTCGCGCCCGCAGGTCCGGTCGAGGAACTTCCCGATGGTATCGGCCAGTTCACGGACGCGCTCGCGCGAGGTCTCCAGCACCATGATGCCCACAAGGACCGTGAACGGCGGGTAGAACATGGCCTTCCGGAAGCTCGATTCGCGGTGGTAGAAGTCCTCGAACCGCTGATGGACCGCCAGTTGGAAGGTGTAGTGGTCGGGGAAGTAGCTCTGGATGATGACCTCCCCAGGACGATCCCCGCGGCCCGAACGTCCGGCCACCTGGGTGAGGAGCTGAAACGTCCGCTCGGCGGCCCGGAAATCGGGCAACGACAGCGCGGCGTCGGCGCCGACGACGCCGACGAGCGTCACATCGGGGAAGTCGTGGCCTTTGGCCACCATCTGGGTTCCGACCAGGATATCCAGCTTTCCGGCGCGGAATTCGCCCAGGACCCGGTCGAAGTCCCGCAGGTGGCGCATGGTGTCGCGGTCGACCCGGCCCACCCGGGCGCCGGGGACGTCTTCGGCGACGATCTGTTCGAGTTGCTCGGTTCCCTGGCCGACGTACTGGATGTATTCGCTCTCGCATTCCGGGCACGTCTTTGCGGGCCGCTGGGAAAAGCCGCAGTAGTGGCACACCAGACGATGGACTTTCTTGTGGTACGTCATCGAGACGCTGCAGTCCGGACAATGGAACGAATTCCCGCAGTGCCGGCACAGAAGGAACATGGAGAAGCCGCGGCGGTTCAGAAGGACGATGGCCTGTTCTCCGATTTCGATTCTCCGTTTGAGGGCGTCCCGCAGTTTTCGGGACAGGACCATCTGGCGGCCCTCGCGAACGTATTCCTCCCGCATGTTAACGATCTCGACCGACGGCAGGGGACGGTCTTCGACGCGTTCGGAGAGCTGGACGTAACGGTATCGTCCGCTGCGCGCGTTGTGGAACGATTCCATGGACGGGGTGGCGGATCCCAGGACCACGGGAACCCCCGCCATCTTGGCCCGCATGATGGCGGTGTCGCGGCCGTTGTACCTCGGCATCTCGTCCTGCTTGTAGCTGGATTCGTGTTCCTCGTCGACGATGACGATGCCGAGGTTCTGGAGGGGCGCGAACACGGCCGAACGCGTCCCGATGACGATCGGGGCCAGTCCGTTGTACACGCGCAGCCAATCGTGAATCCGCTCGGTCCGCGTCAGCGCGCTATGGAGCAACGCCATGTGGGACCCGAAGCGGCGCGCGAACCGCTCGCGGAGCTGGGGCGTCAGGCTGATCTCGGGAACGAGGACGAGAGCCGTCTTCCCCCTCCGGCGGCAGTCCTCGACGGCGCGCATGTAGATCTCGGTCTTCCCGCTGCCGGTGACGCCGTGCAGCAGAATCGACTGGAACCCCTCGGCCGACCGGACGGTGTCGAGAGCGGCGGCCTGCGCGGCGTTGGGTTCGACCGGGGCATCGATGGCATACGGGACGGGGTTCGGAGCTTCGAACTTGTCGACGTGTTTCTGCGTGATCGCCGGCGGGAGTGCGCCCTTGAGCACTTCGCCGAGCGGAGCCGAATAATATTCGGAGACCCACGAACACAAGTCGAGGACGTTCTTTCGGATCAGCGGCGCGGCGTCGAGGATTTCAGAAACCGGCCGGATCTCGACGCCCGACGGCAGGGTCGAGGCCTCGCGAACGACGAAGCCCTGAAGTTCGCGAGGACCGAAAGGAACCGACACGCGGGTGCCGGGCAGAACGGGATTCGGAATCTCGTAAACGAAGTTTCGCGTGAAGGGACCCGGGACCGCCACCTCGACATGCATCGAGAATCAGCTTCCCATGAGTTCGGCGCGAATCTTCTTCATGTCGTCCCACACCTCGCGCTTCTTCTCCGGATTCCGCAAGAGGTAGGCCGGATGGAATGTGGCGATGTATTGGATGCCGTCGATCTCGTGAAACTTCCCGCGCAATCGCGAGATCGGCGTCTTCATCCCCAGGACCGTCTGCGCCGCGAACGTCCCCATGCAGCAGACGATCTTCGGTTGAATCGTCTCGATCTGCCTGCGGAGGAACGGGCTGCAGGATTCGACCTCTTCCGGTTCAGGGTTGCGGTTCCCTGGCGGGCGGCACTTGAGGACGTTGCAGATATAGACGTCTTCGCGCTCGATCCCGATCGACTCGATGATCTTCGTGAGCAACTGGCCGGCGCGGCCGACAAACGGCAACCCCTGCCGGTCTTCTTCGGCTCCGGGCGCCTCGCCGACGAAAACCAGCGACGCATGGGGGTTCCCCGCGCCGAAGACGATGTGCGTGCGGCCCCGGGCGAGGGCACAGCGCTGGCAATCGCCGAGCTCGGTTCGGACATCTTCGAGCGAGGCCGAATTCCTCGTCACGGACATGGAACCTCCTAGTACGTCGTCCGCGCGGAGGGGCGTGTCCGGAATGGCCAGTTCGGTGATGCCGATGTCCCGGTAGAACTCGAGCTGGGAAGCGATCTCCGCGCGTTTCATTCCGGCCTACCAGAGATTGACGAGCCGGTCCAGAATCTCGTGGGCCAGAGCCTGTTTCGACGTCGAGGGGATTTCGTCGATCTTTCCCGACCGGTCGATGATGCTGGCCCGATTCGTATCCCGATCGAACGCCCGATCGGGTCCCGAGGCCGGATTGACGACGATGAGATCCAGGTTCTTCGTCCGCAGCTTGTCGATCCCGGATTGATGGTGGTTCTCCGTTTCGGCCGCGAACCCCACCAGACGGATGCCGTTTTTTCTCTGTCCGAGCTCCGCAAGAATGTCCGGGGTCGGCTCGAAGTCGACCCGGAGGCCGTCGCGTTTCTTGATCTTCTGGTTGGCAGCCACCGCGGGACGGAAATCGAGCGGCGCGGCCGCCTTGATCACGGCGTCGACGCCGTCGAGATTCGCCATGACGGCATCGCGCATCTCGGCCGTCGTGCGCACGCGGATGACCCCGGGGAAATCCAGAGCCGTGGGACCGGAAACGAGGATGGTTTCACCGCCTCGGTCCCGAATGGCCCGGGCGATGGCGTACCCCATCTTCCCCGACGAACGATTCGAGATGAACCGGACGGGATCGATGTCCTCGACGGTTGGACCGGCGGTCACGAGGATCTTCTTCCCGGCGAGGTCGCGGCGGCGCCGAATGATGGAAACGACGGTGTCGACGATGCGTTCCACCGGCGCCAGCCGGCCGGGGCCATAGGTGTTGCACGCCATCGGACCGACGTCGGGTTCGATGACGAGGGCGCCGCGGCCCTCAAGCGTTCGGAGGTTGTCCCCGACCGACGGGTGTTCCCACATCCGCGTGTTCATGGCCGGCGCGATCACCAGCGGGCATTGGGCCGCCAGGTAGAACGTGGTGAGAAAGTCGTCGGCGATGCCCGCCGCGAGTTTGGCGACACAGTCGGCGGTCGCGGGCGCGATGAGGAAGACGTCTGTCCGTTGTGCCACGAAGATATGGTCGAACGCGCCTTCGAAGTCCGCCCCCGGAGTTGCGCCTTCGAGGATATCCGTGTAGACGCGGTGCCCGGAAAGCGCGCCGAACGTCAGCGGCGTGACGAAACGCGTGGCCCCGCGCGTCATCATGACGACGACGCGGATGCCGTGGTCCTGGAGGCGGCGAACGATCTCCGCCGCCTTGTAACACGCGATCCCCCCGCTGACTCCGAGCGCCACCTGAGGCTCGGCGGGGACCGACGGATTTGGACCGGGCGTCGTCATACGGACTCCGATGGGTTATTCGTCTTTGGAATCGGCGATCGTAAACTCCACCAGTCCCTGGACGAGCTCCTCCTGGGCCAGCGTGGTCGGCTTCCGGCCGTTTTCCTCCACCATGGGCGGGCTTCCTCCCTGGATCTGGCGCGCGCGAAGCGCGGAGAGGATGACAAACCGATACTTGCTGTCAATGTTGTCGGGAATCGTTAGCAATCCGTACCTCCGAATGACTTGATGATATCTTCGATGCGGTCCCGCCGGCTTGCAGGTCTGAGCCCCGAAGCGCGGATGATGGCTTCGAGTTCGGCGAGGGACCGGTCGATCTCGTCGTTGACGACGATGTAGTCGTAATCCCCGTAGCGCTGGATTTCCTTCTTGGCGATGGCGAGACGCAGGCGCACGGTTTCATCGTCCTCGAGTTTCCGGGAGCGGAGACGCCGGGACAATTCTTCGTAAGACGGCGGCATCAGGAAAACCGTCACCGCCTCGGGCATCTTTTCTTTCACCAGGCTTTTGCCCTGGACGTCGATATCGAGAATGACGCTCCGGGCGGCACCCAGGTTCTCCTCGACGAACTGGCGAGCGGTCCCGTAATAATTTCCGTGAACTTCGGCGAACTCGAGGAATTCGTTCCGATCGGCCATCTCCAGGAACTCGCCCGGGTTGACGAAAAAATACTCGACGCCGTGCCGCTCCTGCCCGCGTGGCTTCCGCGTCGTGTACGATACCGAGAAGATCAGGTCGTCGAACCTCGCCATCAACTGGTCGAGAAGCGTGGTCTTCCCGGAACCGGACGGGGCTGAGACGATATAC
The DNA here is from genome assembly GCA_964615925.1 of uncultured Solibacteraceae bacterium. Taxonomy (GTDB): domain Bacteria; phylum Acidobacteriota; class Terriglobia; order 20CM-2-55-15; family 20CM-2-55-15; genus JAJEDW01. The sequence goes on along the minus strand of CAZTTI010000412.1, from coordinate 2,030 downwards.
AGGTTTCCGCGCAACCCACCAGTCTAGTCCAGAAACCGGTTCGGGGTCTATCTGAAGGGCGTGGCCGGCCCCGGATACGAACCGCAGGGTTCAAGCAACCGATCGGCCAGATTTCCACCGGGAACTCGGCTGTTCAAGACGGGCATCCTGCGCTGAACAGCCTCCCATCCGCCGACCTCGTGTCGGTGGATGGTCCTGCGTCACGTGGCGCACGTCCAGCCCCTACTCGATATTCTGGACCTGCTCCCGAAGCTTGTCGATTTCCACCTTGATATCGATTCCGGCCTGGCCGAGCGCTCCCCCGGCCTGATTGAGCCCGGAAGTCTTCGAGAGGATCGTGCTGGCTTCCCGGTTCATTTCCTGGAGCAGAAAGTCCAGGCGTTTTCCGGCCTCTCCCGATCCCGTGAGCACGTCGCCGAACTGATCGAGATGGCTCCGGAGCCTGGTGACTTCTTCGGCGATGTCGGCTCTCTCGGCAAGCATCAGGGCTTCGACCTCGAGCCGGCTGCTGTCGATGGGCAGGTTCGGTGCGATCTCTTCGACGCGGGCCCGGAGCGTTTCACGGTAGTGTTCGACCAGACCCGTCGCGGAATCGGCGATGACGGCGACGCTCGTGCGGATCGAATCCAGCCGGTTCTGCATGTCCCTGACGAGCGCGCTGCCTTCCAGCCGGCGCATCTCGACCAGATCGTCGAGGGCCCAGGACAGCGCCTTCTCGAACTCGCGCTCCAGTTCCGCCCGCAGCTCGGACGACGAAGTCGTGTCGACGACGCGGATCGCCCCGGGCACGCGCCAGAGCGCATCGAGCGTCACTCCGCCCTCGATCGGAAACTTCCGCCGCAAGCCCTCGACCAAGTCGACGTACGCGGCGATCAAATCGGGGTCGGCTTCCACGTTGGCCCCCGCGCGCAAGCGATCGACCTTGACGAACACATCGATCCGGCCCCGGCGAAGCCGCGAAGCGATCACGCGCCGGGCGGTCGATTCGAGGTGCTGGTACTCGGACGGAAGGCGCACGTGGACGTCCAGGTACCGATGGTTCACGGTCTTGGCTTCAACCGAAATCCGGAACTCGCCGGTTTCGGCCGCCCCCGAACCGAAACCCGTCATGCTGAGAATCATGGTGTGGCATCCTCGAATTGCATCTTGTGCAGCTTCCGATATGTTCCCTGGCGGGCCAGGAGTTCCTCGTGTGTCCCTTCTTCCTCGATCCGGCCGTCCGTCAGAACCAGGATGCGGCTCGCGCGCCGAATCGTCGACAGCCGGTGCGCGATCACGATCGTCGTCCGTCCTTCGATCAGGTTCTCGATGGCGCGCTGGACCAGCGACTCCGATTCCGTGTCGAGCGACGACGTCGCCTCGTCCAGGATCAGGATCGGCGCATCCTTGAGCAGCGCGCGCGCGATCGAAATGCGCTGGCGTTCTCCTCCCGAAAGCCGCAGTCCCCGTTCGCCGATCATTGTGCCGTAGCCTCGGGGAAGGCGTTCGACGAAATCATCGACCAACGCCGCCACCGCTGCGGTGCGAACGGCTTCATCACCCGCGCTCGGCCTCCCGTACCGGATGTTGGCCTCGACGGTATCGTCGAAAAGGACGACGTCCTGGGTGACCATGGCGATCTGACGCCGAAGCGACACGAGATCGATGTCGACGACGTCGACCCCATCGATCGTGATCCGGCCGTGATCGACTTCGTAGAAACGCGGCAGGAGGTTCGCGAGCGTCGTTTTCCCCGCACCGCTCGCTCCGACCAGGGCCAGCACCTCCCCGCGGGCGACGGTGAACGACACACCGTCGACGGCACGGCTTCCGCCCTCATAACTGAACGTCACATCCTCGAATGCGATCGAGGAAGACAACCCCGAAATCTGGACGGTTCCGGTATTCGCCTCGGGAGCGAGGTCCATGATCTCGAACAAGGTCGTGGAGGCTCCGATCGCCTGTTGAAAGGAATTGTTGATGCCGCTCATTCGCCGGACGGGATCGTAGAGCTTGATCAGAGCGAGGATGAACGTCACGAACATCCCGCT